>JAISXN010000040.1 GCA_031270525.1 Candidatus Symbiothrix sp.
GCTGACAACCAAGAAGTTGCATTTGAAATCCATTATTTACGAGCTGCTTTGGTTTTTGAAAGGAGACACCAATATCCGTTATCTGAACGAAAACGGCGTGCGAATCTGGAACGAATGGGCCGATGAAAACGGCAATTTAGGTCCGGTATATGGCCATCAGTGGCGGTCCTGGCCGGATTATTCGGGAGGGCATATCGACCAAATCAGCGAGGTAATTCACACGATTAAAAACAATCCCGATTCGCGGCGAATCATTGTCAGCGCTTGGAATGTGAGCGATATTCCCCAGATGAAACTGCCGCCTTGCCATTGTTTTTTCCAGTTTTATACCGCCGGCGGAAAACTTTCTTTGCAATTGTATCAACGAAGTGCGGATATTTTTTTGGGAGTGCCGTTCAACATTGCTTCTTACGCCTTGTTATTGAAGATGATGGCGCAGGTAACCAGCTTGCAGGAAGGCGATTTCGTACATACTTTCGGCGATGCGCATATCTACAACAACCATTTGGAACAGGTGAGGTTACAACTGGAGCGGGAACCGCGTCCTTTGCCTGAAATGAAAATCAATCCGGATGTAAAAAGTATTTTTGATTTCCGCTACGAAGACTTTGAATTAGTGGGTTATAACCCGCATCCGCATATCAAAGGGGAGGTAGCGGTATGATTATTTCGATGATTGTTGCGGCCGGACGAAACAATGAAATCGGCAAAAGCGACGATTTGCTGTGCCATTTACCGGCTGATTTGAAGCATTTTAAAGAAATAACTTCCGGCCATACGGTTATTATGGGACGAAAAACTTTCGAATCGCTACCCAAGGGACCTCTTCCCAATCGCAGGAATATTGTTATCAGCCGGAATGTCGGTTTGAAAATCGAAGGAGCGGAAGTATATCCTTCTTTGGATTACGCTTTTATCAAGTTAATTGATGAGAATGAGGTGTTTATCATAGGCGGCGCGCAAATTTACGAACAAGCCTTGCCGATTGCCGACAAACTTTATCTTACCCGAATACATGCGGATTTTCCCGAAGCAGACGCTTTTTTCCCAAAAATAGATTTTACCGTTTGGCGGGAAACGAGTCGGGAGACTTTTTTTGTCGACGAAAAAAACCGGTATTCTTATTCTTTTATTGAGTACGAGCGGTGACATAATTCTCCATTGACCGGCAAACCTCCGAAGCAAACATTTTCCCATATTCAATGAGTTTATCCCATTGATTCTCAGGTAATTTTTTTAAGTCGGCCAATAAAATCTTTTCTTTCATCAAACCAAATATTAATCCCGCATTGAAATTATCACCGGCCCCAATCGTACTGACCGGAACAAAAGTCTCGACCGGATAAGTCTTTTCAAAAGTTTCCGTTTTCAGTATAATATCTTTTTCTCCTTGTGTAACAATAAAATACTTACAATAAGGCGAGACGTGTTTTTTGTAAATTTCCGTCACCGTTTCACCTGGAAACAACACCTCTAAATCTTCGGACGAACAACGCACAATGGTTGAATGTCTGAAATTCTCAATAAAATCGGGCATCAGTTGCAAACGCTCTCCGGCATGGGGTTTCCGGAAATTAATGTCGTAATAGATAATGGCTTTTTGCTGTCCGGCATAAATAAGCAGGCGGATAATCTCCTTTCGTAAAACGGGATTGACGGCAAAGTAAGAACTTAAAACCAGAATATCATCTGCTTGTATTTCGGGAAACTTGATTTGAAGCCGTTTTTCGGGAAAATCCCTGTAAAACTGATAAGAAGCATTTTGCCGGTCGTCCAGAAAGGCCAAAGAAACAGGCGAACTGCCATCTTCAAAAAAATCAATGTATTCAGGCGATAAGTGATTTTCAATCATAAAATCTCTAATCAAACGGCCAACCTTATCATTGCCTAATTCACTGATAAACAAAGCGGTAATTCCACAACGCGCCAGGGAAACCATGCCATTGAAAACCGAACCGCCCGGTACTGCTTTTTCAGGCTTGTTATTCCTGAAAATGATGTCTAAAATCGTTTCTCCTATTCCAATTACTTTTCTCATCTGGATTTAAATCTCTTTACACCGGATCTACATCGTATTGAACAACCGTATATTTAAAATCCGGATTTCCCGCCAACCGGTTTTGCGCTTCATCCAATATTTCCCGCAAAGCATGGATAGAAGCCGTCGCCTCGATTTTCAACAAGATCCGCCGGATAAACCAATTTTGCACACGTCCGACCGCCGGTTTGTCCGGACCCATCACCCGGTCGCCTAATTTTTCGCGCAGGATGCCGGCAAAATACGCGGCCGCCTCCCGCAAAATGTCTTCTTTCCTGTGCTTGAAATCAATATTAATTAACCGGAAATAAGGCGGATAATGGAACAATAGCCTTTCTTCCGATTGCATTTCGTACATACCCTCGTAATCGTGATTAAGCACCATCCCGATGAGCGGATGTTCGGGATGCGAAGTCTGCAAAATGACTTCCCCGCGGGTTTTCCGGCGGCCGGTACGTCCCGCCACCTGCGCCATCAGTTGATAAGCCCTTTCGTATGCCCTGAAATCGGGAAAATTCATCAGGGAATCGGCGCTGAGTATTCCGGCCAGACTTACTTTTTCAAAGTCCAATCCTTTGGAAATCATTTGAGTGCCAATCAAAATCTGTGTTTCTCCCGATTCGAAGCGGGAAATAATTTCTTCGGAAGATTTTTTGTTGCGGGTAGTATCCGAATCCATCCGGGCGACCGAAATATCAGGGAAAAGTTCACGGATTTCATCTTCTACTTTTTCTGTTCCGAAACCCCAAGGTTTCAGTTCGGTACTTTCACATTCGGGGCATTTATGCGGCAATTTGTAAACCCTTCCGCAATAGTGGCAAGTCAGATGATTGGCATATTTATGATAAGAAAGGCTGATGTCGCAATACTTGCATTTCGGCGTCCAATCGCAGATTTTGCAGACAAGCGTAGGCGAAAACCCCCTGCGGTTGTGGAACAACAGGACTTGTTCGCCTTGTGCCAAAGCCGTTTGCATCTTTTCAACCAGCAAAGGAGAAAAAAGCGTTTTCATTTTCTTTTTCCGCCTCAATTCCTTAACGTCGACCGGCGTAATCAACGGCAATTCCGTTTCTTCAAAACGTTTATTCAGTTGGACATAACCATATTTCCCGGTTCGGGCGTTGTAGAAAGATTCGATGCTCGGCGTGGCGCTTCCCAGAACGACTTTTGCTCCGTGCATCCGGGCAAGGACAATCGCCACATTCCGGGCATGATAACGCGGAGCGGGGTCTTGCTGCTTGTAACTCGGTTCGTGTTCCTCGTCCACAATAATCAAACCCAAATCTTGGAAAGGCAAGAAAACCGAAGAACGTACACCCAGGATAATCGGGAAAGCCGAATCGGTCAATAAATTATTCCAGATTTCAATTCGTTCATTTTCATTGACTTTCGAATGATAAACGCCCAATTTATCTCCATAAAACTTTTTGAGCCGTTTGGTAATTTGAGCGGTTAGAGCGATTTCGGGAAGCAGGAACAAAACTTGCCGGTTCTGTTCCAAAGTTTTTGCAATGAGGTGGGTATAAATTTCCGTTTTTCCGGCAGACGTAACGCCATGCAAAAGGCAGACATCTTTTTCGCGGAAGCTTTCAACTATTTCAGAATAAGCTTTTTGTTGAAAATCGTTTAATGTATTTAATACCTCTGTTTCTTCACCGGAAACAGGGAGCCGGCTGATTTCTTTTTCAAAAGTTTCGAGAATCCCTTTTTCGATTAAGCCGTTCAAAACGTTGCCGGTAGCCTGACATTTCGCCAACAATTCTTTTTTGGCAATTTCACCTTTAGCCGCATGAGAATGTTGGATGAAAGCCAGCAACAATTGTTCCTGTTTGGCCGAACGCTTAATTTTCCGAAACGCTTCCTCGTAATTGACTGACGTCGAACGTTGTTTCGTAACTTGTAACCCGTAATTGGCTGAAAGTCGTACAAAAGTTTCTTTTCGAGCCGAATAAGCGAGTGATGAGTCGGAACGCAAACCCGAAGGAATTGCGGCGTGGTAAACCTCGCCCAATTTGCATAAATAATATTGAGAGAGCCATTCCCACAAACGAATTTGCGGTCTTCGCACAACCGGTTGTTCCGTTTCGACAGCCAGAATGGGTTTGATTTTATCAAGCGATTCGGGAGGGATTTGCCGGATGTAACCGACGATTCCCGAATACTTTTTGGATTTTCCGAATTCTACCGTTACCAATACACCCGGACCTATTTGCGCTTCCATTTCCGGAGGTACGAAATAAGTGTAACTGTCGGCCAAAGGTACCGGTAAAATTACTTCAATGTACATTAAAAGAAAAAGGCGGCCGTAAGCGACCAAATCCGGTTTTTACCTTTTATGTTCAAGTTTTCCGCGTCGAGCGATTTATAATCGTCGGTCATGCTTATTCTGTAATTGACGCCTATTTGCAAATGTTCAAACAATTCTATGCCGCCGCC
>JAISXN010000071.1 GCA_031270525.1 Candidatus Symbiothrix sp.
TATCCACCGAAATCTCTGAAATTAGTCAGTTGCTGCATGGGAAGGGCGCGCTCGGCGGTGATTATGGAATATTTGTTATTGAAAACCAGTTTGAAATAACTTCTGTTTAAGTTGCGAAGAGCAAACATATCTTTAAAACCGCCGTCGATATCCACAACAGCAAGCCGGGCTTGCACATTGAACGAATCCGGATTGGTTGATTCATAAATACTTACAGTTCCTTTTAGCGGAGGAAACGTTTCCCATTTGATACGATAATTCCCGCCTGAATTTTCGCAAACAACACGAATATCAGGCTTTTCCTGTGTACAACAAGAAAAAAGCAAGAAAGCCGCTACCGGAAATGGGAATTTTTTCAACATACCTCTCACACTTTTGTATAATTCCGCACAAAAGTATAAAATAATGACCCTAAAACCTAAAAGATTAAATATATTTAACTTAGGAAAGAGAAAAAGCCATCCGGTTATTCATGCTTTTAACAATAAATAACCAAATGGCTTAAAATAAAATATGAATCAGGAGCCGATTCCGACCGGAATTTCCCGTTTGATACTTTGACGCAAAGAGATAAGCGTTTCGGTAGATATTACGCCGGGAATTTCCTGTATGCGACCATTCAGTAATTCCATAAAGTGCTCATTATCACGAGCAAATAGCTTTATCAGCATTGTGTAGGGTCCGGTTGTAAAGTGGCATTCGACGATTTCCGAGATTTTTTCAAATTCGGGAACCACATCTTTATACATAGAGCCTCTTTCCAATTTCACGCCGATATAAGTACAGGTGTTGTAGCCTAATGCAGCGGGATTAATATGATAACCGGAGCCGACTATTACTTTCATTTCAATCATTTTCTGTACCCGTTGGTGGATGGCAGCCCGCGAGACTTTGCAGACTTCGGCTACATCTTTGAACGGAATGCGTGCATTTTGCGAAATGATTTCCAATATTTTCCGGTCTAGTTTATCAATTTTTTCCATGAATTTATCTCTTGTTATATTATTTAGCCGGATTGATTTCGAGTAAATCAACATCAAAAATAAGCGTTGCAAAAGGAGGGATTGTACCCGGACGGCCTTCCGCGCCATAAGCTAAATCATAGGGAATATATAAGATGTATTTCGAACCGACGGACATTTGCTGTATTCCTTCCGTCCAACCTTTGATTACCTGATTAAGAGCAAATTCGGCAGGTTTTCCTCCCTTTACGCTGCTGTCGAATTCTTTACCGTCGATAGTTGTCCCGACATAATTTACTTTTACAACATCCGTTGCAGCAGGTTTGGTTCCGTTGCCTTCTTTGACTACTTTGTACTGTAATCCGCTCGGCAGAGTAACAACGCCTTCTTTGTTTTTGTTATCTTCAAGGTACTTCGAGTTTTCTTCTTTTTCCTTGGCATACTGTTTTTCCAAAGATTCACGTTTAATGCGTTCGGTCGTTGCGTTAAGATAAATTTGGGTTTCTTCACGCGGAATTAAAAACTTCTTGTTAAGCACGCCGTCGATGAAACCGGCCAACAGGTTGGATTTGCTCAAGACTTTCGTCGAATCGTCGCCCAACAGGTTGCGGCTGATATTTTCTATGCTCGAACCAACATTTATACCGATTTGCTGACCTAACATGCGTGCATTGGTTTTCTTGTCTTCTTTATTGATTTTAGAACCTTCGACAAAGCCGGCGATAAAATCCTGAATGTAAGCGGAATCAACGCCTTGTGACAACAAATACTGGTCTATCCCCTGTGTGTTGGCAACGCCAAAAGCGTAAGAAACCGAATCAATTTCGGTTTTCAAATTGGCTTTCGGGGTTTGCGCCGTACAGGAAAAAAGAGATAAAGCGATAGATACCGCTACGAATAATACAGAAATAATAGATAATTTCTTCATGACTTTTCTTTTTTTAATTAATATTTATTACTTTTCTTTTTTGATTTGACATACTCTTTTGACAAAATCACTGCAAAAGTAATGTTTTTTAGGATAGAATAGATAAAAAAACAGATTTTTTTTGCACCGTTTACCGTTTACCGTTTACCAATGCACAAAACAACCCCGCGTGTAGTATAACTACAATTGCGGATGGTGTCATAACACCGGCAAAGTAAACAAAAACTCCAATCCGCCGCTAAGCCGGTTTTTCACGGAAATCGAACCGCCATGGAAAGCGATTCCGTTTTTAACTATGGATAAACCTAAGCCCGAACCGCCGGTATCGCGGGTACGCCCTTCTTCGACCCGGTAAAACCGTTCGAATAAACGGGAAAGATGCTTTTCGTTTTTGATGCCGACGCCGTTGTCCGAAAAAGAAAAATAAGCAAGATTTCCTTCCCTGTTATACTGATTAATTTCAATAGTAAGGCTTTCACCGGCATGATTGATGACATTGTCTATCAGGTTGCGGAAAACGGAATAGAGCAGGCTTTCATTTCCCAAAATGCTTAAATCGCAGGGAATTGTGGAATGAATAATGATATTTTTCGCTTGCAAAGCTTCGTCCAAATCGGATTTGACTTTGTCAATAACACCTTGCAGAACAATGTTTTTGAACTGAAAAGAGCCGGGAGATTCGCTGATTTTGGAAAGCAAAGTCATGTCGCGAATCAGTTCCGAAAGCGTGATGATTTGTTCGTAAGCCTTGGCGACAAATTCATGCTCTTTTTTCCTGTCGAGCTTGTTGTCGAGAATGGTTTCGAGATAGCCGCGGATGCCGGTCACCGGCGTACGGAGTTCGTGAGCGATATTACCGGTTAATTCTCTTTTTAACAGTTTGTTTTGCTCCTGGCGGGTGTTGTCGTTCAATACGATTTCGAAACTTTGGTCTTCAAAAACGTTGACTCGTCCGGTGAAGAATTTTCCTTGTTTGCGGAACGAGGTTTCGAAATAATCTTTGCCGTTTCTATCGTCGAGGAAAGCGGCGACGTCTGAAAAAACCTTTTCGTTCAGGATTTCGGACGAATCGACTGTGATGTGGTCGCTGAGGACATTCAAATATTGGAGAAACAGGCCGTTATAAAAAGCGACTTTCCGCCCGGCAGTGAAAAAACAGATTCCTTCGGCCGAACTTTGGATGTGCATCAGGAGTTTACGGTGTTCGAGCGATAGTTTGATTTCGCTCTCTTTCAGTCGTTTATAATCTCCGGCGATTTGTTTGCTGACTTCGCCGATTTCGTCGTTCGGGAAATCCGGAATATTCACCGGCAGGTTCTTATTAACGGCTGAAGAATAATCGCTTAAGCGTTTAATCATTCCTCCGAACCGGCGCGCGGTGTAATAGATAAACGCAATGCCCAATACAAACAGGACCAACAGGTAATAAATAAATGCTTGGTCGGGTTTGAGTAAATGCCGGAGCTGTACGTCGTAAGGCAAAGCGACTCGTATGTATTTGTCTCCGAAATGTTTAGCGTAATACAAATAAGGCTTGTGCGTAGAGGCGGAAAGCCGGATATCGCTGCCTTTTCCGTTCTTTTCCGCTCCTTTGATTTCCGGCCTGCCGGCATGATTTTCTATGAGGGATAAGTTTTCCAAGCGATTGTCGTATAATACGTTTCCGGAGTTATCTATAACCGTCAGGCGGAGATTACCGGGAAAAAGATAAAGTAAACTGTCCGAATCAAAACCGTTTTCGCTGAAATTGTGACGGAGAGAATGCAGGTATATTACTTCCGTGTAACTGTCCAAACGCTCTTCCATCATTTCTTTTTTATGCTTTTTTTCGCGGGGAAGTTCGAAAATCACTAAGCTGATAGAAAAAAGAACCAATATCAGGCAAAAGCTGACGGCGAGTTTTCGTGCAAAAGTCTGTTTCATTTTTCGGAATCATTAAAACGGTAACCATATCCTGAGCGACTGATAATCATATATGCCTTGTCGCCCAATTTTTTACGTAACCGGCCGATGTGTACGTCAACGGTTCGTTCGGTAATATAAGGCGAATCTTTCCAAATGAAGTCGATGATATCGTCGCGTTCAAAAACCCGCAACGGGTTGGAGGCCAAGAGGGCGATAACTTCAAATTCCTTTCTTGTCAGCGGAACAATTTCCTCGCCGATAACCAGTTCTTTCGTGTCGAAATTAATGGTAAGGTCGTTGAAAATGAGCTTGTTTTCGGCTTTTTCAACTGCCTGTTGCTCTTGCTGTTTTATTTTTTGCGTCGTTTCCGAGCGTTTCAATACCGCTTTTACGCGGACAATGACTTCTTTAACCGAAAACGGTTTGGAAATATAATCGTCTCCGCCTACCGAAAAACCGGTGAGCATGTCGTTTTCGGTATCTTTTGCCGTCAGGAAAATAATCGGAACGGGATTTTCGTCTTTCCGCAGTTTTTCCGCCATCTTGTAGCCCGACATGCCGCCCATCATAACGTCAAGCAAAATCAGCGAATGTTCGGGTTTCAGTTTTTTCAGCGCTTCTTCGGCGGAATGAGCACATTCCACTTCATACCCTTCATTGCTGAGATTAAATTCCAGGATTTCGCAAATGTTTTTCCCATCATCGACGACTAATATTTTTTCTGCCATGAATTAAGTTTTTATTAAAACTATTTTTGACAAATTTACGTGAAATTTTCTGGATAAAAACAACCCTGTCAATAATATACTTCCGTTTTTTCGCCGTTATTGTTGTCGTTCTTATCATTCCCGCTGTGTTTCAAAACCTTGGCATCAATATAAAAAACGATTTCTTCGACAATATTGCTGCAATGGTCGCCGATACGTTCGATTTTGCGGACGACCAGCATGGTTTTTAATCCGTTTTCGGGATCAATTTTCTTGTTCCGGATAGCTTCGGCCAACACTTTGATTGCGTTGCGGTAAATTTCATCCACAGTTTCGTCTTTTGCCAGGATTTTGCCCGCAAGCCGCGTATTTTCCAAATCCAAAGCCGCATAACTGTCTGAAAGCATTTCGATAACCGTGTCAAACATTGTTTCTGCATGCAAGTCTTCTTTCAGGTCGTCTCCTTCGGAATTTCCGGCTTCGTCAATGATGTATTTTGCAATTCCATCGGCAAAATCGGCAATGCGTTCCAGAGTGATGCTGATTTTAATCAGCGAGAGCACCAATCGCAAATCAATCGCTACCGGATTGTACAAAGCGATGTAATTTTCGCAATCGCTGTCGATTTTCAACTCGAAGGAATTGACCCGCTTTTCTCGACTGGCGACTTCCCGCGCCAATTCAATATCATTACTCAAAAAAGCTTGTTTCACTTTTTCCAGTTGCGAAAGCACCAATCGCCACATTTGGCTGACTTCGTCTTTCAATGTAATTAGTTCTTTTTCTGTATGCTTCATAGGAATTGAGAATTGAGAATTGAGAATTGAGAATGAGGGATTGATGGGTTTTAATTCTCAATTCTCAATTCTCAACGCTCAATTATTAGTTTATCCGAATCTTCCGGTGATGTAATTTTGCGTTTCTTCTTTTTCGGGGCTTAAAAATATTTTTTTTGTGTCGTTGTATTCTACCAGTTCTCCCAGCATGAAGAAGCCGGTTTTGTCGCTTACGCGGGCGGCTTGCTGCATGTTGTGCGTGACAATTACAATGGTGTAATCCTTTTTCAAATTGTGGATTAAATCTTCAATTTTGGAAGTGGAGATTGGGTCGAGCGCCGAGGCCGGTTCGTCCATCAGGATGACGGAAGGCGAAATAGCCAGCGCACGGGCGATACACAACCGTTGTTGCTGTCCGCCGGAAAGTTCGAAAGCCGATTTTTTCAATTTGTCTTTCACTTCTTCCCAAAGGGCGGCGCTTTTCAAGGATTCTTCCACGCGGCCGGCGATGAAATGTTTATCCTTGACTCCGTCCACCCGGAGAGCGTAAGCCACGTTTTCGAAAATAGATTTCGGAAAAGGATTCGGTTTCTGGAAAACCATTCCGACTCTTTTCCGCAGGTTCGTAACATCGACGGATTTATGGTAAATATCTTCGCCGTCGATAAAACATTCGCCGGTCAGGCGCGTAGCGGGAATCAAATCGTTCATCCGGTTGAATAAGCGCAGGAAGGTTGATTTCCCGCAACCAGAAGGTCCGATAAACGCGGTGACCGTATGGTCGTCGATTTTCATGCCGATGTTTTTCAAAGCATGAAAACTGCCGTAGTAAAAATCAATATTTCTTGTTTCAAGCATGATGTTTCTGAAGTTTTTTTCGTAAAAAAGAAGCGGATAGATTGATAACCAATACAATAACAATCAATACCAATGCCGTTCCGTAGGCCAACGGGCGGGTCGCTTCCAAATCGGTTCCGCTCACGGAAATTACATACAAATGATACGGAAGAGCCATTACCTGATCATATATGGAATGGGGCAGATGAGGCAGGAAATAGGCGGCTACCGTGAAAAGAATCGGCGCCGTTTCGCCCGAAATCCGGCCTATCGAAAGAATCAGCCCGGTGATGATATTGGGAAATGCCATGGGAAGAATAATCCGGCTAATGGTTTGTAATTTGCCGGCGCCCAAGGCTAAACTTCCGGTGCGGAACGAATCGGGAATGGCTTTCAAGGCTTCTTCGGTGGTTCGGATCACCAGGGGCAAAGTAAGCATCCCCAAAGTGAGCGAACCGGCAATGATGGAATCGCCAAAGCCCAGGGTATTCACAAAGAGCGACATGCCGAATAATCCGAAAACAATGGAGGGAATACCGGCTAAATTATTGGTCATGACGCGGATAAATTTTACAATATTACCGTTGCCCGCATATTCGGAAGTGTAAATCGCCGA
>JAISXN010000216.1 GCA_031270525.1 Candidatus Symbiothrix sp.
AGAAACTTTTTGTAACTTTGCATTGCTAAATTTTAAAACCACCAACAATAATCATAAAAATATGCTTCAACAACATCTACGACAACATCAATGGAACGCTTTTCGACGAAACCCGATGTTTGAACGGAATCTGGCCGTGAGGATATTCATGTACTTCGTATTCGGACTCGTGGCAATAGAATTTCTGAGTTTCGGATTTATCCTCGATACATTTTTATTGAAAGTAGGCCGGTATGAACAAGCGATTGATACATTCAATTCGATTTTGCCCTTTCTTTTTGTATTGGATTTCACCATTAAATTTTTCTTTAAGACGAATGAATCCATGCAAATCGCGCCTTATTTGAGTTTGCCGGTCAAACGAAACAAATTATTCGACTTCCTGTTGCGGAAAGAATTTACCAATTTCTGGAATTTCTATTTCCTGTTTCTGGTAGTTCCTTTTGCCTTTAAGGCCATTACGCCTTACTTCGGGTTCCCTGCTTCGGTATTGTATATTTTGCTTTTCTACCTTTTATGTATTGCAAACAGCCTCTTGGTTAGCATTATCAACAATTTAATCAGCAAAAGCTTTTGGTTTTATATTTTAGCTGGGATTAGAGTCGTTTATCCTTTTTTCTTGATTTTTGTCTGTAAAATTGATTTGGGCGATTATATTTCCCGGTTAGGGGACATGTTTCTGAATTACAATTTATGGATTTACGCCGCTTTCATCGTATTTTTTTCTGCTTTATGGTTTATAAACCGTTTGCAGATGAGGGACAGATTATATTATGAATTACAAGGCGATAAAGTAGATAAGATTTCTTCTTTTTCGAGCTTGTCATTTTTGGACAGATTCGGCGTAATCGGCGATTTTATTAATCTGGAGTTGCGGATGATTTTGCGTTCGCCTCGTTTGAAACAGCAGGTTGTCTTTTCGGGAATCTTAATCACCGGCTTGTTTTTCTATATGTTGTATGCTCCGAATAACGCTTTTTCAAGAAGCGGACCATTTATTTTCTTCCTTTATGGAACGTTTGCCATCGGATTGATGGGATTGATTATGGGACAATATCTTTTTACGTCGGAATCATCGTTTTTCGACGGATTGGCAGCACGCAAAATATCAATATTCGAACTGCTGAAAAGCAAATACATTTTATATTGTTCCTATTCGCTGTTGGTAACGCTTTTGTTGCTGATTCCCGCGTTTCAAGGGAAAATAAGCGGTTTTCTGCTGGTATCGCTGTTTTTTTATACGATAGGTCCGATTTATTTTTTGATTTTCCAGAACGCCGTTTACAATAAAACCTATTTCGACCTTTTCGACAAAGGGATGTGGAACTGGAAAGGGCAATCGGGAAATATGCTGGCGATTACAATGATTACAATGTTCATACCTGTTATATTGGTGCTGATACTCAACGGCATATTTGGAGAAATGACGGCTAACAGCTTTATGCTAATCGTCGGATTAGCATTTACGCTTACTTCAAAATATTGGCTTACGTGGACTTACAACCGTTTCCTGAAACGGAGATACAAAAATATGGAAGGATTTAGAAGTAATTGATTATGGAATTAGAATTAAAAAATTTAGTAAAACGCTTTGGAGACAAAACTGCATTGGATGTTTCCGAATTGAATATTGAGAAAGGAACCCTTTTGGGATTAGTAGGTAACAATGGTGCAGGCAAAACCACCCTTTTCCGTTTGGTTTTGGACTTGCTGAAAGCGGACGAAGGATACGTGTTAAGCAAAGGAGTCGATGTGAGCCGGTCGGAAGACTGGAAAACCTATACCGGCTCATTCATCGACAACCGTTTCCTGATAGAATTTTTAACGCCCGAAGAATATTTCTATTTTGTCGGCGAAACCTACGGTCTGAACAAAGAGGCGGTTCTTGAACGCCTGCAACCTTTCGGTCGTTTTATGAACAACGAAATTCTGGGACAGAAAAAGTACATCCGGAATTTTTCGGCAGGGAACAAACAGAAAATCGGTATTATGGCGGCGATGATGATTCGTCCCGAAATTCTGATTCTGGATGAGCCGTTCAATTTCTTAGACCCTTCGTCGCAAATCGAAATCCGGGACATGATTTTGAAGTTGAACCAAGAGCTGAATACAACTGTCTTAATATCAAGTCATAACTTAAATTATACAACCGACATTTCTTCCCGCGTGGTTTTATTGGAAAAAGGTATCATTAAAAAAGATTTGAGTAATTCGGAGGAGGCGAGGGCGGAACTGAATGAGTATTTTATCCAACAAGCAAGTGTGATATAATAAAATACAATCTTTGTGTTATTCGGCGCCGTAAAAATACAATGCGCCATAACTCCAGTTCGCGCCTTTCACGCCGGGAAAATTCGGACGATCCATTGTGAGAAGCACATAGCGGTAGGGATAACCTTCGGGCAACGGAACTACGCTTGCCCAAATCCGTCCTGCCGGTTTCGGCCAATGCGGTTGCAAGTTCAATTTCAATTCGCCCAATTCTTGTAAACCGGGATAGGAATGAACACGCAAATTACCTTTTCCTCCCATTAAAGCATAATACTTCCCGCCTATTTTTTGTAAAGAGGTACCGGTAGAATTTTGTTCGATAGGCGGAGTAATCAGGGTGAAAGGGCCGTTCCAGGCATCGGATTCGTACACACGTGCGGTGATGTCGCCTTTGACAAATGCGCTGGTCAGCAAGCGCCATTTTTTCACGTTTTCATCGTAAAAAATGCAAGGGTCTTCATTTTTCCCATTCAGCATTTCAGGTTCTACCCGCTTGGCTTTCATTACCGAAAAACCTTTGCGCGGATCGTGTTGTGAAACGGCTGTAATTAAACCGGTAGCGGCGCGTCCTTCTTTCCCTGCGCTGCCGCCGAAATCACAGGCGTAAGCACGCCATTCCTGCGCATTGCGGTCGTAAAACAGGTGCGCGGCGTAATCGTTGCGCCACATTCCATCGCCGTGGTCGAAGACAATCATTCCTTCAAAACGTACATCGAAAACGGAGGGATTCACACTCAAAACGCCTTGCGTTGATTGCGGCGTGTCTAATCCGCGGCATGAAAATGTGAACCACAAACGGCCGTCTTCGAGATAAGGACTCAAATCTTCATACGAAACCGGACGAATGTCTGCTTGCCCGATTCCCGACGATAAATAGGAGGATACTTTGTTGATACGGACTTCCGCTTTCAGGTCGGAAATCAAATTGAAAGTGGACTGTCGCTGTATCTCCGGTTTACGGAAATCCAATACATCGCCGAAATGTTCTTTTACGGGAAGGTGACCGATGTAGCGCGTTTCGCCGTTTTCCGTCAGGAAGATTCCCAGTGTACGGCCGTATAATTGCACCTTCAGGGAAAAGCCGTTGGGGGGAAACGTACAGGCAAAACTCGTATCGCGCAGCAAGCGGTTGTCTTGCACCATGCGGACGGATATTTTATTTTTCAGATTGGCAACGACCTGTATCCTGTCGCGCAAACCGAAGCGGGCAAATTCCAGACCGGTTTCCGATTCGCCGGTATATTCCGCAATGTCCATATCGTAAGTTGCATAAGGATTTACGCCGCCTATATAGATTGCCGCCGGATTTTTTCCGCCGGCAGAATCCAACACTAATTTTCCCGATTCGATTTTCGGACGAAACGATTCGTCGCTCGCGGCTTCATTTTTTTCCGAAACGGAAAATGCCGGGTGCATCGATTGAAAAGCGACTGTTTCCGAAGGGATAAGTTCATTGAGAATCAGATTATTGGAGAAAATAAACCGGCGAACGGCCAATCGTTGGAATTGCAAATCCAAGGGATTGGTTTCCTGCACAAAAAGCGAGGTTAATCCCGGCAACAACAAACTAAAAAGAATTGTTTTCACTGAATATTAAATTAATTATTATGCAAATATACGAGATTAGTGTTACTTATCGTCGTATTTTCTTATTAATATCCTATTAATTTTTTATTACGGGTGCATTTGACTCCGTCGATTTTTAATGCGGATTGTCGCAGTGCTGTTGAGCGTAAATTTGCGTAATTCGCGTAAATCACGTTCAACTGAAAACGCCCTAAAACTTTTTAACAACCCTGTCTGTCACTGTATAGGTGACGGACATTTCGGGTATCATTATCAATTCGCGACAAAGGTATAAATACTTAACCGATTGATTATTATCTCATTGAATGAATTTCCACCTGTCCGGTGAGCCTGTCGAACCGTCAATTTGCAAGGGCAAATTTCCGTAAAAACAGGGCCTAACTAATTGATTATAAACGTAACTCGTAAATGTTTAGCAAGCAG
>JAISXN010000121.1 GCA_031270525.1 Candidatus Symbiothrix sp.
TAATCAAAAATACATTAACTTTGCAAGTTGATAATTCAATAACGTTTGATAAATGGCTGTTACAATCACGGAAGTTACTAACAGATTTGCACTGAAGAAATTTGTTAAATTCAACATTAAATTATATAAGGATAATCCTTATCATGTGCCCGGTTTAGTTGGTGATGAGATAATGACGTTGAGTAGAAAGAAAAATCCTGCATTTGATTTTTGCGAATCGGTTTATTTTCTGGCATACAAAGACGGTAAAATTGCAGGGCGAATTGCCGGTATCATTAATCACAGAGCAAATGAAACATGGAGTCAACAATACGCACGTTTTGGTTTTGTCGATTTTGTCGATGACGAAGAAGTTTCTTCCGCCTTGTTCAAATCCGTTGAGAATTGGGCGATTGCCAAAGGCATGAAAGGCGTGCAAGGCCCTTTGGGTTTCACCGATCTGGATCACGAAGGACTTTTAGTTTGGGGATTCGACCGTTTGGCTACGATGGCTACTTCTTACAGTTTTCCTTATTACAAGGAACATATCGAAAATTTAGGATACGCTAAAGATCAGGATTGGAAAGAATTTTTAATTACAGTTCCAAACGGAATTCCCGAAAAATATCAACGTATTGCGGATATAGTTCGACAAAAATACGGACTCAAGATAAAGAAGTTCCGGAATACGCGGGAAATCTGGCCTTACGCCGGAAAGATATTTGAGCTATGGAATGTGGCTTACAGGCCTTTATATGGTTTTTCCGAATTGTCGCCCAAGCAAATCGAATATTATATAAAAATGTACATTCCGATGCTTCGCCTGGATTTGGTGACTCTCATATTGGATAATAACGACAATATTATCGGAGTTGCTATTACCTTGCCCAGCCTTTCAAAAGCCTTGAAAAAGGCAAGAGGATACTTGTTGCCTTTGGGTTGGATTTACCTGTTGAAAGCATTGTACGGAAAAAACAAGGTAGTAGATTTATACATTATCGGTATTCGTCCCGAATATCAGAATAAAGGTGTTAATTCTTTAATTTTCAATGATTTAATTACTACGTATAACAAAATAGGTTATTTATACGCGGAAAGTAATCCCGAACTGGAAACGAATCTTAAAGTGCAATCCCAGTGGGAATCTTTCAAACGGGAACATCACAAAACCCGTAGAGCATACATCAAACATCTATGAATGAGTTAAATATAAATGGTTCAGGCAAAGAGGTAGAATATAGTGAAGGGCATATTCAGACATTAGAGTGGTGGGAACATATTCGTGTCCGTCCGGGCATGTACATCGGTAAAACAGGCGACGGTTCGTATGCCGACGATGGTATTTATGTCATTCTGAAAGAAGTTCTTGACAATGCTATCGACGAATACATGATGGGTTATGGAAAATCCGTCGACGTCACCATTGACGAAGGCGTCGTCACCATTCGCGACTACGGTCGCGGAATCCCGCTCGGAAAAGTGCGCGACGTTTCCTCCAAAATGAACACTGGCGGCAAATACGATTCCAAAGCTTTCAAAAAATCGGTGGGATTGAACGGCGTCGGTATTAAAGCGGTTAATGCGCTCTCTTCCTACATGTTGGTGCAAAGTTTCCGCGATGGGGAAACGAAAGCCGTCGAATACAACCGGGGGCATGTGACGACGGATTTTCCGGTACAGGCTTCAGACAAAGCCAACGGTACACTGGTCAATTTTATTCCCGACGAAGAAATTTTCAAAGAATTCAAGTACAAGGGAGAATTTATCGAACCGTTACTGAAAAACTATGTTTTTCTCAATTCGGGTTTGGTAATCCATTACAACGGTAAAAAATTTTATTCAAAAAACGGTTTGGTCGATTTGCTGAACGAATACATAACTTCCGAACCACTGTATCCGATTATTCATTTGCAAGGGGAAGATATCGAAGTCGCAATTACTCATGCCAATCAGTATGGAGAAGAATACTATTCGTTCGTAAACGGACAGTTTACGACGCAAGGAGGCACACATCTTTCGGCTTTCAAAGAAACCGTTTCGCGAGTCATCAAGGAATATTATTCCAAGAACTTTGAATATTCCGACATTCGTTCGGGTATTATTGCCGCCGTGGCTATCAAAGTAGAAGAGCCTGTTTTCGAATCACAGACAAAGACCAAATTAGGTTCCAGAGATATGGGTCCGGACGGCCCGACTGTCGGCAAATTTATCGGCGATTTCGTCAAAAAAGAATTAGATAATTACTTGCATAAAACGCCCGATACCACCGATGCACTTCTGAAAAAAATCCTCGATTCGGAACGCGAACGCAAAGCGATTGCCGGCGTAACCAAATTGGCAAAGGAAAGAGCAAAAAAAGCCAATCTGCACAATAAAAAGTTGAGAGATTGTCGTTTGCATTATAATGACACTAAAGGTGAAACCCTGGATGAGACCTGCATTTTCATCACTGAAGGCGATTCCGCCAGCGGTTCGATTACTCAAAGCCGCGACCCGAATTATCAGGCGGTTTTCAGTCTTCGCGGTAAGCCGTTGAATACTTTCGGCGAAACCAAACAGATTGTTTATAAAAACGAAGAGTTCAATTTGTTGCAAGCCGCTTTGAACATCGAAGAAGGTTTGGAAGGATTGAGATACAACAAAGTAATCATTGCGACGGACGCAGATGTGGATGGAATGCATATTCGTCTGTTAATCATCACATTCTTTTTACAGTTTTTCCCGGATTTGATTAAAAACAATCACGTTTTCATTTTGCAAACACCGCTTTTCCGCGTCAGGAACAAAAAAGAAACACAATATTGCTATTCGGACGAGGAACGAGTAAGCGCTATCGGGCGATTAGGTCCTAATCCCGAAATTACCCGCTTCAAAGGTTTAGGAGAAATTTCGCCATCCGAATTTAAGCACTTTATCGGCAAAGACTTACGACTTGATCCGGTTTCAATGCGCAAACAAGATTCAGTGAAAGAAATGTTGGAATTTTACATGGGAAAAAACACCATGGAAAGGCAGAATTTTATAATTAACAATCTGGTAGTAGAAGAAGATGTCTAAAATCGCTTTATTTCCCGGCACATTCGATCCCTTTACTTTAGGACATTTATCGCTGGTAGAAAGGGGTTTACTGTTGGTTGATGAGATTATCGTCGCCATAGGCGTAAATATGGATAAGAAAACTATTTTCACGATGGAACAAAGGTTGGAAATGATTTCCCGATTGTTCGAAAACAATCCCAAAGTCAGGGTTGAAGCTTATACCGGCTTGACCGTCGATTTTGCGAAAATAAAAAACGCCGGATTTATTTTGCGGGGCATCCGGTCGGTCGCCGATTTTGAATACGAAAAAAATATCGCTAACGTAAATCGTAAAATATCAGGCTTGGAAACCATTGCCCTATTTACGGATCCGGAATACTCGTACATCAGTTCTTCCATAGTCAGAGATTTATGGATACATGGAAAAATAATTGACAATTTTGTTCCCAAAAATTTGCACATCAATGAATATAAAATATAAATACATAGAAATGAAACAATTAACATTTGCATTCGCGTTGCTTTTAATCATGAATGCATGTTCTTACGGACAAAACAGAATGCCTTTTGGTCGTGTGCAGTCCACTCCTGCTACACAGAAAGTGAATTTAGCAATAGCAGCCGTTGAAAATTCATACGTAGATAATCTTGATGGAAATAAATTGGCGGAAGACGCTATTGTCGGACTCCTCGAAAAATTAGATCCCCATTCCAATTATATGACTCCCGAAGAAGTGAAGGAAATGAACGAACCTTTGCAAGGAAATTTCGACGGAATAGGCATTCAGTTCAACATGCTGACCGATACTTTGTATGTCGTTCAAGTCATTCCCGGCGGGCCTTCCGAAAAAGTCGGAATTTTGGTAGGCGATCGCATTATTCTGGTAAATGATACCTTGATTGCCGGCGTAAAAATGAAAAATACCGATGTTATGTCACGACTTCGCGGCCCAAAAGGCACAACGGTGAATGTGAAAGTACTCCGCAATAAAGACCCTAAACTATTGACTTTCAAAATTGTAAGAGATAAAATACCTATTTATAGTTTAGATGCTTCTTACATGGTGGATAAAACAACCGGTTACATCAAGTTGAACCGGTTTGCAGCTACTACCTACAATGAATTTAAAGAAGCGCTCGACAAACTGCTGCAACAAGGCATGAAAAACCTGATTCTTGATTTACAAGGCAATGGCGGCGGATATTTGGGTACGGCCATTGAGATTGCCAACGAATTCCTGAAACAAGGCTCATTGATTGTATATACCGAAGGCGTTCACCAGAAAAGGGAAAATGCGCTTGCTACCAACAAAGGTGTTTTGCAAAGCGGACGATTGGTGGTAATTGTGGACGAATCTTCGGCCTCCGCCAGCGAAATTGTTTCGGGCGCTATACAAGATTGGGACAGAGGAGTGATTGTCGGAAGAAGAACATTCGGAAAAGGTTTGGTTCAGCGGCCGGTTCCGTTACCCGACGGTTCGATGATCCGGCTGACCACTGCACGATATTATACGCCGACCGGACGTTCAATTCAAAAACCTTACGAAAACGGCAATCTGGAAAGCTACAATAAAGATTTAATAGACCGGTATAACCACGGTGAAATGATTTCTGCCGACAGTATTCATTTTCCGGATTCTCTGAAATTCAGCACATTAGTCGATGAACGAACCGTTTATGGCGGTGGCGGAATTATGCCCGATTATTTTGTACCTGTGGATACGGCGCACGGTTCCGTGCTTCTGAGAGAATTGAACGCTTACGGAATCACCTACAAATTTACGACGCAACTGATTGACGAAAACCGCGTTGCTTACAAAAAGCAATATCCTACGTTTGAAGATTTTAATAAGAAATTTATAGTTACGGATTTAATGATCAACGATTTGATTGCCTTGTATAAAAAAGACATGGCCGAAAACAAAAAATCTGTATCAAAGAGTGAGGTGAAATCACGTCAACCTATGGATTTGAAAAACGAGGAGAAATCCCAACAACCTTCCGAAAAAGAGGAAATTGAGATTGACGGCGTATCATACAAATTATCCAAAAAACAAATCGAAAGTCTGAACAAACTTATTGGAAGGACAGAAGCCAATGTTGACCAAGATTTGTCGAAAGAGCGTACTTCCATGGATTTGGTTAAATCCGGCTCAATCATCAGAACGCAGATTAAGGCGCTGGTTGCCCGCGATATTTTCGGCGAAAGCGGATATTATCAAGTGATAAACACGGAATTCGAAGCTTACAACAAAGCGATTGAGATTATTTCAGACAAAAAGATTTACGATAAATTGTTGTCGGGAAAAAGTTAATATTAGTCCGGATCAAATCGGGATTTTCCGCTCTAAGTATGTTTTTTTAACCACTTTAAGCCAAAAATAAAAATTATTTTCCGCTCTAAGTATGTTTTTTAAACCACTTAGAGCGGAAAATATTTTTTATTTTCTGCTCTAAGTATGTTTTTTAAACCACTTTAAGCAGAAAATAATTTTTATTTTTGGCTTAAAGTATGTTTTTTTGTATATTTGCAGCAGAAAATAAAATTGCATCCACCATGAAAATTATTGGCAGAGATAAAGAACAAAAACAGTTTCAAGAATTTATAAATTCCGATTCGTCGGAATTTGTAGTTGTCTATGGACGCAGAAGAGTAGGAAAAACTTTTTTGATTCGCGAAGCATTTGGCAACAAGTTCGATTTTTATCATACAGGTATTGCGAACTCCGATAAGGAAACACAACTTTCGGAATTTAATTTTGCTCTCAACCGGATAGCGACGCTTCAGAATACTCCCGTAAATTCGTGGTTCGACGCTTTCCACAAATTGGAGTTTCTGCTGGAACATACAAAAAACAAAGGTAAAAAAATCGTTTTCTTAGACGAATTGCCTTGGATGGATACGCAAAAATCGGGATTCGTTCAAGCATTGGAACTGTTTTGGAACAAATGGGCTTCGGCGCGAAAAGACATTCTGCTGATTGTCTGCGGTTCAGCTACTTCGTGGATGTTCGACAAGCTCATTAACAATCGTGGCGGACTCCACAACCGCGTAACTCAACAGATTTATTTAAAGCCGTTTACGCTGAAAGAATGTGAAGATTTTTTTAAAGACAAACGGATTGCGTTAAACCGGAAGCAGATGGTCGAAGCTTATATGATTTTTGGAGGAATTCCGTATTATTTGAATTTTTTCAAAAAAAATCTGAGTTTATCTCAAAATGTCGACGCTATATTATTTGCCGAAGACGCTCCCCTGAAAAACGAATTTTTGTCGCTTTATCAATCGCTGTTCAATCATTCGGAAAAATACATCGCGATTGTGAAAGCGATGAGCAGTAAGACAAAGGGATTGACGCGCGATGAAATACTGTCGATCACAAAATTCACAAATGGCGGCAGTTTTACCAAACTTTTGCGCGACCTCGAACTCAGTGGTTTTGTCAGGAAGTATCATAATGTTGACAAAAAAGAGAAAAATACGATATATCAATTGGTTGATTTTTATACGCTTTTTTACTTCAATTTTATTGACAATCTGCGGTATAACGACGAAAATTATTGGTCTCATTTGATTGATAATGCGAAACATCGTGCCTGGTCGGGCTTTTCGTTTGAGCAGATTTGTCTGTATCATTTGCCGCTAATCAAACGAAAATTAGGTATTTCGGGGGTTCTGACCAATGCTGCCTCATGGGTTGGTGTATATAACGGAAGTAAAGTTCAAATTGACTTGCTGATTGACAGGAACGATGGCGTAATCAATCTGTGCGAGATGAAATTTGCCAAAGGCGTATATACAATTGATAAAAAAACTTGGCGTAATCTTCTAAACAAAATGGAGGTATTTCGACAAAATACGAAATTGCGAAAAGCAGTACACCTGACTTTGATAACGCCATTCGGCATTCTTCAAAACGAATATTCCGGCGAAATCAATTCCGAAATTGTATTGGATGATTTGTTTTTATAGTAAGGCAATTTGAATTACCCTACGCGACAGAATTTTGCAAAATCCGGCGATAATGTAATATATTTTCTAATGAACTTGTTTGGGGGAATAAAAAACTTTTTTTGACACGGAGTTTCACGGAGTTAATTTCACGGAGGGACACGGAGTTAATTTATTATGAACTCGCTTTTGAAAATAAAAACTCCGTGTAACTCCGTGAAATTAACTCCGTGTAACTCCGTGTCAAAATACCAAATTCAAATCAAATTCGGTTTATATAATAAATATTTGTTATATTTGCACTTGAATCCATTAATTACGTACGATGAATAGAAGAGATTTCCTGAAAAATGTAGGAATTACAGGCAGTGGCGTCATGCTTGCTGCAACGCCATGGCTATCTGCTTTTTCGGAAAAGAAGCAGACAGTAGGAGAAAAAGCCCGGTTGGGGATTATCGGTCCCGGTTCCCGGGGACAGATTTTGATGAGTTTCCTATGTCAGAATCCTAAAGCCGAAATTACGGCTATTTGCGATATTTACCAACCGTCCATTGATGCGGCTTTGCAATTGGCGCCCAAAGCCAAGGTATATAGGGATTATCGTAAGTTACTCGAAGACAAAGATGTAGAAGCAGTTATAATTGCAACGCCCCTTGATACGCATTTTCAAATCGCGATGGATACTTTCGACGCAGGAAAACATGTTTTTTGCGAAAAATCTATCGGATACGATATTGACCAGTGTTTCAAAATGTACAATAAACACAAGGAAACCGGATTGGTTTTTTTCGCGGGACAGCAACGTCTTTTCGATCCGCGTTATATCAAAGCGATGGAAATGATTCATTCGGGTGTTTTCGGTGATATAGAAGGTATCCGTACTTTCTGGTTCCGCAACGGCGACTGGCGGCGACCGGTACCATCTCCCGAATTGGAACGGCAAATTAACTGGCGTTTGTACCGCGAACATTCCAAAGGTTTGATGACCGAACTGGCTTGTCACCAACTGCAAATCGGAACTTGGGCGTTGCGCCGTCTGCCCGATACCGTGATGGGACACGGAGCTATTACTTTCTGGAAGGACGGTCGCGAAGTGTATGACAATGTCAGTTGTATCTATATTGTTGATAATGGTGTAAAAATCAATTTCGATTCTGTGATTTCCAACAAGTTTTACGGATTGGAAGAACAAATCCTGGGACATTTAGGAACGATCGAACCGGAAAAGGGTAAATATTATTTCGAAGAAGTTGCTCCTGCACCCGGAATTCTGCAAATGGTAACGGAAATTGAGCAAAATCTTTTCGATACTTTGCCTTTTGCCGGAACGAGTTGGGCGCCCGAAACCGCTCAACCAAACAAAGGTGAATACATTACCGGCAAACGTCCCGACGGCGACGGCACCGATTTGTTAAGTGCTGCTTTCGCAGAAGCGGTTATTACACGCAAACAACCTGAAAACATCGCTGAAGAGTGTTATTATGCCAGCGCACTCGCACTTTGGGGCGACATGGCTTTGCAGGAAGGTCGTATGCTGACTTTTCCCGATGAATATAAACTTGATTACCTGAATCATAGCAGAAAACCGCTCATCGAAAAAGAGGAGGAAAAAGTATGAAAGATACAGTGATTACCGTAAAAAGAAAGAAAATGGAGATTATCACGCTGATAGTCTGTTTCATCTCCGCCAATTTGATAAACTTGTACGCAATCGTTCGCTATAAAACTTCCTATACCGAATTGTTTTTTATGCTGGGATATGTGCTTATTCTGACCGCCGCATTGTACATTCTTTGGACGGTAATTCGCCTTATTTTTTATGCAATCAAGCGTCCGAAGCATATATAACAAAGGCTTGTTATACAGTTGGTTTGCAGCAATGCATACGCGCGTTGATATTTTGCTTTACGGCAAACCGGAAGAAGAATTACGTTGTGTTATCGCTGTCATTTTCGATGCATTGCACCAATTGGAAATGACGGCTAATTTTTTTGAACCTTCTTCCGAATTGGGACAGTTAAATCAAACAGCTCATCTTAAACCGATTGCCGTTAGTCCCGAATTATTCCGTATGATTTCATTATGCCGGATTTATCATGAAAAGACCGAAGGTCGTTTCGACATCGCCATTCGCTCCGACCGTTACGATTCCCAAACTTTTCAATCGCTCATCCTCGACGAAACCCATTCAACGGTTTATTTTGCAAAACAGGGACTCCGCCTCGACTTATCCGGTTTCTTAAAAGGTTATGCCTTGGACAGAGTAAAGGAAATACTGCAAACCCATTCGATAGAGAATACCTTAGTCAATATAGGCAACAGTTCGATAACGGCAATCGGCAATCACCCCAACGGCGAAGGCTGGAAAGTAACCGTAGCCTCAACAAAGAAAGAATATCTTCTTAAAAACGAATGTCTTACTACTTCCGGAAATGATTCTCCCGGACGCAG
>JAISXN010000134.1 GCA_031270525.1 Candidatus Symbiothrix sp.
CGGGATAGTCGGAAACACCTTCTTTGTCGTTTACATCGAAAAGGATTTTTCCGTATAAAGCATACCGTCCGTTTTCTTCAAAAGAAGCCGGAGTAGAAGGGTTTGCACCTCCGGGCAGAGTACTTTCGCACTGGCTTTTCCAAGTCGAGCCTGTCCAAATATCCAGACAGTTGGTAGAAGTATTGAAAATCAATAGTCCGGCCGCGTCTGCATTTAGAACCAATGCATTGCGTTCCGTTGTAGTCAATCGGGGCAAATGAAGCCCGCCTTTATAACTTCCTGCGTCTAATTCTAAGAGGGAATAGGCCGGTGGGTCTATTGCACTACCAATAGTCACTTGTGCATTCGCACTTGCTGCGCTCAACATCAGGAGCGCCAGCATTAGATAAATCATTTTTCTCATTTTTTCATCTTTTTTCTTTAACATTTGTTTACATTTAACCAAAATTCTCGTAATTATCACAATTACAGGAATATAATCAATCAATTTTTGTGTTTTTAGTGTCTGTCACTGTATTGGTGACGGACACTCGTTGTAATGCTTTGAAAATCAAATGGTTAAGAGGAGTAATGTTTACAAAATGTTTTACTAATTGTTAAAATTGGCAGAAGGATTTTGAGAAAAAGTGGCTTAAGAAATTGAAATTAAGATACTTAAGGGGATTAAGAAACGGACTTGCTTGCTAAACATTGCTGAGTTGCGTTTATAATCAATGGGTTACGCTCGATTTTGACGCAAATTTGCCCTTGCAAATTGACGGTTCGACAAGCTCACTGGACAGGTAGAAATTCATTCAATAGGATAGTAATCAACCGGTTAAATATTTATACCTTTGTCGCGAATTGATAATGACAACTTGAAAGGTCCGTCACCTATACAGTGACAGACAGGGTTGTTAAATGATTTAAGGCAATTTCAGGTGAAATTATTTTGGACGCAAATTACGCAAATTACGCAAATTCACGGTTATAATGTTTAAATGGGGTGTAATTCAGATTGTCGCTACGTCATTGCGATTATTTAACCTTGCGACAATTTGAAACAGCGTTCGGCGATAGCCAATTGAAAATCGACGTAGTCAAATGCACTCTTGCGGGTAAGTATTTGGTTATTTAGAAGAAAAGTTATATTTTTGCACAGAAAAGGATGAAAAATTATGCAATATCTTAATCATTATCTCTCTCAAATAACAACATTGTGTCATCAGTACAATGGGAGAAAGTTATTTGCATTTGGTTCTGTTCTTATTGATAATTATTTTGATTTTGAGTACTCTTTGGAAGATGTTTTTGGTCGAGATGTGGATTTATTGGAAGAACAATCAATTCGGAATTCTTATTTACGGAAAAGTATAGAAAATACAAAAACATTGATTTATGGATGACAGAACAAAAAAATGGTTAGAAGATATTTTGATTGCCATAGCTGAGATTGAAGGATTTTTAAAAAGTAGAGAATTATAAAAAGCCACAATACACTACTTATGTTAGGAAACAAAGACCGGGAATTTGCCCAAATAAACAACGATCTACAAATCCTTTCCGCAAAGGTAATTGATCAGTTTGCGCTGACTGAAACGCTGTTAGCAAACGGATGGGAAGATGCGCTTTCTGAAAAATTTCCGGAAAACGAAAAAAGTATTTCCTACTTGAAAGCTATCCTTTTGGAAAAAATTCCCAGGACAGCGCTGTTATTTTCGCCGAAAGCTACCGATCTGCGTAAACTGGTTGCCTGTCACGACGTAACGCTACTGATAGAGGGAATTGACGATTTTTTGATCACCATCGTTTCTTCCTTTAAGGAAATGAATTTCAACGACTCTGATTATGCCGACTTCAGAGTGTCAATGAGGAAAATGCTGCAATCTTTGAAAGAATCGGCCAATGCGGCTATTTATTCTTTTATCAGGGAAAATAAACCGGAAGCCCTCCGGATTTTAGGGAAAGATATGAATATTAAACAACTGTCTGTGGAAATTACCGGAAATATTGTCGCTTCTTTTCAGGAAATCCCTTTGAGCGGACAGCAGGTTCTGGATATAATCACCCTGAACAAGATGGCTTATATCATAGAAAAAATCAAAAATTGCGTACTGAATATTGCAAAATCTACCATTTATGCAACCGAAGGCACCAATCTCAGACATCAACTTCCACAATCATAAATCACGTAGCTTATGGAACCAATCAAATTATTAATTGTTGATGATGAAGAAGATATACTCGAAGTCCTTCAGTTTAACCTGGAAAGTGAAGGTTTTGTTATCGACACGGCTTTATCCGGGGAAGAAGCGCTTGAAAAACTGACTCCCGAACACAAATTAATCCTGTTGGACGTGATGATGGACGGAATGTCCGGATTCAGAGTGGCGGAAAAATTGCGCAAGGATAATATCCAAACGCCCATCATTTTCCTGACAGCCAAAGGTACTGAGAATGATATGCTGACCGGTTTTTCGGTCGGCGCCGACGATTACATCGCCAAACCGTTTTCCATCAAGGAAGTCGTCGCAAGGGTAAAAGCCATTACTAAAAGGGACTATGTGACTTTCCCGGCTTTGGAAGGAGACAAAGAGATTATTGCTATCGGCGAATTGAAATTAAATCTGGTTACCAAAGACGTCGAACTGAAAGGAAAGAATATCATCTTAACCAAGAAGGAGTTCGAAATTTTGAGTTTATTGATGCAGCATCCTCAAAAAGTCTTTACAAGAGAAGAAATTCTCGAAAACGTTTGGAAAAACGAGAGTTATGTTTTGGAGAGAACCGTTGACGTCCACGTAGCGCGCCTGCGCAAAAAACTGGACGAATACGGAACCCATATAACGAATCGTTCGGGTTACGGATATGCATTCAACGATTCCGCACGCATCTACAACCATGAAGACAACGTATAGAAACCATACCTATATCAGCATATTAGGCGTTCTTCTTGTGTTTTCCGCCCTGATTGTTTTGATTTCTTTGAACCGGGAGAAAAAAATGAAATCGGAAGTTTTTATAACCGATCAGATTTTATATGCTAATATTGTAGAAGAATTTATTAGCAGGAGAAACTTGTATCCCGACAGTTTAAACACCTTGTCGAGAATCATTTCGCTTTTTCCAAACCATCTGAGAGTAGACGTTTTAAGCGAAAACGGTGACATTTTGTTCAATAACCATTTAGCACTGGGCCATCTCCACGAGAACGACGCAGAATGCCCTGAAATCAAAATGGCGCTTCTTTACGATAAAGGGCAGAGTATCAGGGAATCGGATATTTTCAATAAGACTTTTATGTACTATGCCGTTCATTGTGACGACCATATTGTCAGAATCGCGTTTCCATACGGAAAAGAAATTAAAAATGCGCTGAAACCGGACATCACTTTTGTCATTCTGGAAATTGCTTTGTTCCTGTTGTTTGCGTTTATTCTTGCGCTGTTTTATCTGGATTTCAGAAAATCTATATCCCGGTTGAAAACGTTTTTGTCGGAATATCAAGCCAAACAAAAATTTCCGATAGGCGTTCAATTCAAAGACAGCGATTTACAGGAAATCCAAGAAATGATTGTCGATGTAAGTAAACAGTTGGAAGTGAACAAGAAAACTATCCTGCTCGAAAGGGAAAAACTGTTGGAACACTTTCACCATTCCGAAGAAGGCATTTCGTTTTTTACGGAAAAACTGAAAAATATTTACACCAATTCCCATTTCATCCAATACCTGAACACGATTCTCAACCAAATCACTTTCAATGTCAACGATTTATTCAAATCGCCCGTTTTCGAGGAGATTGTTCAATTTCTTGACAATCCGAAAGGTAAACGTTCCGTTGAAACGAAAATCCATGTGAGTGGAAACTCGTTTTTCGTACAGGCGATTATTTTCGACGATAGTAGTTTTGAAATCATAATCCGCGATATTTCCGAAGTCGAGAAAAATAATTTCGACCGGGCCGAGATGATTAACAACATTGCACATGAATTGCGGACACCGGTGACAAGTGTTCGCGGTTATCTCGAAACGATGATTGAATACGAGGACTTGAGCAAGGAAAAGAGAACCGATTTTATACAAAGGGCTTATAAACAAATCCTTCGCTTATCGGAAATCATTCGCGACGTCGTTCTCCTTTCCAAAACAAACGAAGCTTCACAATCCTTTGATTTGGAAGAAATTAATATTCATGACCTCATTCGGGAATTATTGCAGGATACCAAAGAAATTATCCAGAAGTACAGTGTGACAATTGATTGTCAAATCGGAGAAAATGTTATTGTAAGGGGAAGCCGTACCCTGCTGTCTTCGATTTTCTGGAATTTGTTCAGCAATGCCTTAAAATATGCCGGTGAAAATGTGACTATTAGCGTACGGAGTTACATGGAAGATACCGAGTTTTATTATTTCTCTTTTGCGGACAACGGAAAAGGAATTGGAGACAAGTACCTCGACCATATTTTTGAACGGTTTTACCGCATTAATGAAGGTCGTACCCGGGGGAAAGGCGGTTCGGGATTGGGATTGGCGATTGTCAAAGATGCGATTAAGTTTCATCATGGCGAAATCCATGCCAAAAACCG
>JAISXN010000152.1 GCA_031270525.1 Candidatus Symbiothrix sp.
ATCGGCAATTTTACCGATTTACGGATGATAAACCAAAACAGCTATATTTCAGACAAATCGAACGGAACAAACAAGGTCAAAAACACGATGAAAACTTATAATATCAACGACAGGGCAAGTATTAATTACCGTTCCGACCTGTTCGATGCGGGTGTGAGCCTGTCGGCCGGTTATTCGCACATTGCGTCGTCTATCCGCAAAACCGACAATAAAGAAACCCGGAATTTGGGCGTCGGCGCGAATACCACTTGGTATTTACCTTATAATATTACGATAGACAGCGACGTGAACTATACAAAAAGAAGCGGTTCGTTTGAAGAGTACAATATTCCGGAAACAATATGGAACGCCTCCGTTACCAAGCAGTTGTTTAACAAAAGATACGGCGTCGGTTCGTTGAAATTGCAGATTTACGATATTCTGCAAAACAGGAGCAATATCAGCGCTTCAACGACGACCAACGGTTACCGTATTTCGGAATCCAATGTTATTCCCAGTTATTTTATAGGCAGTTTTATCTACAAATTCTCGGTATTCCCGAAATCAAGTTCGGCTACGGAAAGCGACGTCCGCGGCGAAGGACGCTGGCGCGACGGCGGAAGGCCGCCCGGTTCGGGTCCCGGCGGAGGGAGACCTTTTTGACAGTTATCAACTTTTTCTATCCTTTGCACGGCTAATCACGGCGACACTCTTTATTGATGTACTGACGGATATACCAAACTTCCTGCGGAAAATTCCAAATATTTTTGGCGGAAACAATGCTTTTTTACCCTATTTCCGCCAAAAATAATTTAGATATTTGGCGGAAACAATGCTTTTTTGCCCTATTTCCGCCAAAAATAATTTAGATACTTGGCGGAAATAATGTTTTTTTGCCCTATTTCCGCCAAAAATAATTTAAATATTTGGCGGAAACGATGTTTTTTTATACCTTTACCGCTGGAAATAATTCGTTATTATGAGAGAAATCATCGGAAGACATATTGAATATAAGCAGTTTGAAAATTATTTGGTATCTGACAAAGCAGAGTTACTTGTGGTATATGGACGGCGACGGATAGGAAAAACTTTTTTGATAAAATCGTTTTTTAAAAACAAGTTCTCGTTTTATATTTCGGGAGCGGAAAACGCTACAAAAGAAGAACAACTCGCTAACTTCACAAATGCCCTGAACGAATACAGCAATGTTCCATATCCAAACGTAGAAAATTGGCAGGATGCTTTTGTTCAACTGAAACATTTTCTTGAAAACTTGAAAATCACGGGGCGAATGGTGGTTTTCTTCGACGAGCTGCCTTGGTTGGACAATCGGAAATCGGGCTTCCTGTCGGCATTTGAGTATTTTTGGAACACTTATGCCTCAACAAATGATCGGATTTTTCTTGTTGTTTGCGGTTCTGCCACTTCTTGGATAACGAACAATATCCTTAAAAATAAAGGCGGTTTACACAATCGTGTAACGCGACAAATTCATTTACAACCATTTACGCTTTACGAAACGGAACAGTTTCTAAAATCAAAAAAAATAGTGATGAACCGTTACCAAATCCTTGAATGTTATATGATTTTTGGCGGAATACCTTATTATTTGGAGCTATTGGACAAACAGTACGGATTGGCGCAAAACGTTGATAAATTGCTGTTTAGTAAAGACGGAGCATTACGCGACGAATTTCAAAAAATCTATTCTTCGTTATTCCAAAAGCCTGGAAAGCACATAAAAATCATCGAAGTTTTATCGAAAAAACGAAAAGGTATTACAAGGGAAGAGATTATAAAACAAAGCAAAATTGCCGATGGCGGTGGGCTTACACGAATTTTGGAAGAACTTGAACTTTGCGGATTTATTGCAATCAACCGGAACTTTGTTACTCCTAAAAGCAACCATTTGTATCAACTGGTCGATTTTTTCTCGCTGTTTTACCTCAATTTTGTAAAAGGACAAAAGGGCTTTGATACGAATTATTGGAGTAGTTTGACAGATAATGCCGTACACCGCACTTGGTCGGGCTATTCGTTTGAGTTGCTTTGTCAAGTACACATTCCGCAAATTAAGAGAGCATTAAGTATCGGCGGAGTCGTTTCGTATATTGCCGGCTGGCGGAGTAAAACGGCAAATCAAGGTGTGCAAATCGACCTGCTCATCGACCGTAACGACAACATTATCAATATTTGTGAGATAAAATACTCCAATAAAAAATTTGTGATTACAAAACGTTACGATGAAATTCTGCGAAACAAACGAGGCGCATTTATCGAAGAAACCTGCACAAAAAAAGCAATCCACCTCACAATGCTCACAACCTACGGCGTCGAACGCAACGAATACTGGGGCAATGTGCAGTCGGAAATCACAATGAACGATTTATTTTTTGCGTAAACCATAAAATTTTACACAAATCCCGCTTAAACATAACAATAAGGTAAATACCGATCAATCCTGTCCGGAACGCTAACCGCAGTCCCAGATTTTCAACAGGCGTAAAAATAGCGACAGCGTACAAAGACAAAGCTAATCCGGCGTATAAAAATAAAGTTTTCAGATCGTAACGGACGAAGTAATATCTTTGCCCGATGAAATACGAAAGAAGCATCATCGCCAAATTACCGGCAAAAGATGCCCAAGCGCAAGCCATATAACCGTATATTGGAATGTAAATAATGTTCAATGAGATAATTATAAAAAAACCGATAACAGAAAAAATCGTTCCCCAATATGTTTTATCCGTCAGTTTATACCAAATGGAAAGATTGTAGTAAACCGCAAAAAACAATTCGCCCATCAAAACGACAGGCACTATCGGTAAAGCTTCCCAATATTCCGGAGCCACAAAATATTTGATAATATCAATGTAAAAGATAACACCGATAAAAACCAGCAGACCCATCATAACAAAATATTTAGTTATAAGAGCATACGATTGTTTTGCATCTTTGTCTTTGCTTTTTTCAAAAATAAATGGGTCGAAAGCATATCGAAATGCTTGCGTAAACATTATCATAATCACGGCAATTTTGAAGCAAGCGCCATACGCACCTAATTGGTCATAAGCCGAATCGCCGTCGGGAAAAACGACCGGAAATATCAATTTATCCAGAACCTGGTTGCTGATTCCCGCCAATCCCATGATTACCAATGGGAAACAATAATTCAACAGTTTTTTTGCCAATCGCCGGTCGAAAGAATATTTGAAACCGGTGAGATAGGGCAATAAGCAAAGCGTTTGAATCCCGGTTGCCGAAAGGTTGGCGACAAGCACGTATCCGACAGAGAAATTATCGCGCCAGAACCAAGCGATTAACCCGGGATTATGTTTATTGATCCATGGACAGACGACTAAAAAAAATGTACAAAAAAGGACATAAAGTACAACCTGAAGCAATTTAAAAAATCCGAATTTCAAAGGTTTTTTTTTGTAACGCAAATAGGCAAACGGTACGGCAATAAATCCGTCCATGCATGTTATCAGGAAAAACAGCCGGATATAATTGTCTGGAATTTGGCTTGGCCATAAAATCCGGATTTGATTGAAAAAACATAAGAACGAAATTAAAAACAGCAGGGTAATTGCCGAAACGATTAAAATTACGGTTGAATAAACGGTATTCGGTTTGTACTTGTCGCTTTGATTGATAAAGCGGAATAAGCCTGTTTCCATGCCGAAAGTCAGGACGATCGTAATCAATGCCGCATAAGCATAGATATTCGTAAGCATTCCGAAATCGCTTTTCTGCGCAAATGTATAAGTGAACAACGGAGTTGTAAGCCAACTGACTAACCTTACAATGATAGTCGTCCCTCCGTAGATGACGCTGTCTTTGGCTAATGATCTGGTGCTTGACATATTTATTGTTTTTTACCGCAGAGAACACGGAGAAACACGGAATTTTTAATTCGAAAATAAATCTTCTTGCCGTCCCAACCGGCTTCGTCCCAAATGTTTATACGCCAACTCAGTGGCTTCCCTGCCCCGCGGCGTTCGTTTCAGAAATCCTTCCTTGATGAGGAAAGGCTCGTAGACTTCCTCAACCGTGCCTGCGTCTTCGCCGAGCGCCGTTGCAATGGTGGAGATACCCACCGGTCCTCCGCCGAATTTGTCGATAATCGTGAGGAGAATTTTATTATCAATTTCGTCCAGTCCGTATTTGTCAATATTTAGCGCTTCCAATGAAAAACAAGCGATATCCCGGTCGATAGCTCCCGTGCCTTTTACCTGTGCGAAATCACGGACGCGGCGCAGAAGCGCGTTACTGATACGTGGCGTTCCCCGGCTGCGGGAAGCAATTTCTTTGGCAGCGCTGTCGTTGCAATATACGTTCAAAATATCTGCCGAACGTTTGACGATATTTGTCAAAGTTTCCACATCATAGTATTCAAGATGCAGGTTGATACCGAAACGAGCGCGTAAAGGCGAAGTCAGCAAACCGCTTCGGGTAGTGGCTCCCACCAGGGTAAACGGTTCAAGTTCAATCTGAATGGAGCGGGCGCTTGGTCCTTTATCTATCAAAATGTCTATCCGGTAATCTTCCATCGCCGAATAAAGATATTCTTCCACGACCGGACTCAAACGGTGAATTTCGTCGATAAAAAGCACGTCGTTTCTTTCCAGAGAAGTCAAAACGCCGGCCAAATCACCGGGTTTATCAAGCACCGGCCCGGAAGTGATTTTAAATCCGACATTCAATTCATTGGCGATGATGTTTGATAAAGTTGTTTTTCCCAAACCCGGAGGCCCGTGAAGCAAAACATGGTCGAGGGCTTCGGAACGCATGCGGGCGGCAGACACAAATACTTTCAGGTTTTCAACGATTTTATCCTGTCCGCTGAAACTCTTGAAAGACAAAGGGCGAAGGGCATTCTCAAATTCCTTCTCCTTTTCGGTAACATTATTTGAATGTATGTTGTATTTATTCATTTTTAAATTTTCTCGCCATAAGCCAAATCCCCGGCGTCTCCCAATCCCGGAAC
>JAISXN010000021.1 GCA_031270525.1 Candidatus Symbiothrix sp.
AAAAAAGAATTTAATTTTAGAAAATGCCTACAATTCAACAATTAGTAAGAAAAGGAAGGGAAGTTTTGGTTGAAAAAGGAAAGTCCCCCGCGTTGGATGCATGTCCGCAAAGACGAGGCGTGTGCGTGAGGGTCTATACTACGACACCGAAAAAGCCCAATTCTGCCATGCGTAAAGTAGCCCGCGTCCGTCTGACCAGTTCTAAAGAAGTAAACGCTTACATCCCCGGCGAAGGCCATAATTTGCAGGAACACTCCATTGTCTTAGTAAGAGGCGGTCGCGTAAAAGACCTGCCGGGTGTCCGTTATCACATTGTACGCGGAACTTTAGATACCGCAGGCGTAAACGGTCGTACGCAAAGGCGTTCCAAATACGGCGCAAAACGTCCGAAAGCAGGTAAAGCTGCTGCTGCACCCGCAAAGAAAAAATAATTGAGAATGGAGAATTGATAATTGATAATGAAAACAGAAAAATTCTCAACTCTCAATTCTCAATTCTCAATTAAAAGGTTGAGTAAACAAATTCAGCGGAATTTGTTGAAGAGACCAAAGAGTTAACAACCGGTTTTAATAAAAAATTTTTAAAAAATGAGAAAAGCTAAACCAAAGAAAAGACAGATCTTACCCGATCCTGTTTTTGGCGATCAGAAGGTTACAAAGTTTGTAAACCACTTGATGTATGACGGCAAAAAAAGTATTGCCTTCGATATCTTTTACACTGCTTTAGATAAAGTAAAGACTAAACTCCCGAATGAACAAAAGTCTCCCCTTGAGGTATGGAAACAAGCGCTTGACAATATAACCCCGCTTGTTGAAGTAAAATCCCGCCGGATTGGCGGCGCAACATTTCAGGTTCCTACCGAAATCCGCCCCGACCGAAAAGAATCGGTTTCGATGAAAAATATGATTTCTTACTCTCGTAAAAGAGGCGGTAAATCTATGGCAGATAAATTATCGGCCGAAATCGTCGATGCGTTCAACAATCAAGGCGGTGCGTTCAAAAGGAAAGAAGATATGCACAGAATGGCGGAAGCGAACAGGGCATTCGCACATTTCAGGTTTTAATTTTTTTAATAACAAAAATGGCTAATAGTTCAGATTCAAATTTAAAATTCACTCGAAACCTTGGCATCATGGCGCATATTGATGCCGGTAAGACAACAACATCGGAGCGTATCCTCTATTATACGGGACTTACCCATAAAATAGGCGAGGTGCACGACGGAGCCGCAACTATGGACTGGATGGAGCAGGAGCAGGAGCGTGGGATTACGATCACTTCTGCGGCAACGACTGCAAACTGGAAATATGCAGGCGATACGTATAAAATCAATTTGATCGACACTCCGGGACACGTCGACTTTACGGTCGAGGTAGAACGTTCGCTTCGTATTCTGGACGGCGCGGTGGCTACTTTTTGCGCCGTGGGAGGCGTAGAACCCCAATCGGAAACCGTTTGGCGTCAAGCTGATAAATATCATGTTCCCAGAATCGGTTATATAAACAAAATGGACCGTTCCGGGGCTAATTTCTTTGAAGTCGTTCGTCAGGTAAAAGACATGCTGGGTGCAAATCCATGTCCGATTCAGATTCCTATCGGAGCCGAAGAACATTTTCGCGGAATCATTGATTTGATTACGATGAAAGCGCTTTATTGGCACGACGAAACAATGGGCGCCGATTATTCCATCGAAGAAATTCCGGCGGAATTTGTAAGCGAAGCCCGGGAATGGCAGGACAAAATGCTCGAAACTCTGGCGGAAGTCGACGATACCTTGATGGAAAAGTATTTTGACGATCCGTCAACAATTACGGAAGATGAAATTCGCGCAGCGCTTCGTAAAGGAACGCTTTCGATGCAAATTAATCCGATAATTTGCGGTTCATCCTTTAAAAATAAAGGTGTGCAACCGTTACTTGACGCAGCTTGTGCTTATCTGCCGAGTCCGGTTGATACGCCGGCTACCGAAGGCACAGACCCCAATGACCCCGAAAAGAAAGTCGTTCGCAAACCGAGTTCTTCGGAACCGTTCTGCGCTTTGGCTTTCAAAATCGCAACCGATCCTTATGTAGGACGTCTTTGTTTCTTCCGCGTTTATTCGGGAGAGCTTGAAGCCGGTTCATACGTTTACAATACACGTTCGGACAAGAAAGAACGCATTTCCCGTTTGTTTCAGATGCACTCCAACAAACAGAATCCGAAAGAATTTATCGGCTGCGGAGACATCGGCGCCGGAGTCGGATTCAAAGATATCCGTACCGGAGATACTTTGTGTGATGAAAATCACCCTATTGTATTGGAATCTATGGATTTCCCCGAACCGGTTATTGGAATCGCCGTCGAGCCGAAAACGCAGAAAGATTTGGACAAATTAGGCATTGGTCTGGGTAAATTAGCGGAAGAAGACCCGACATTTACCGTAAAAACCGATGAAGAAACCGGTCAAACCGTTATTTCGGGTATGGGCGAACTCCACCTGGAAATCATTATCGACCGCCTGAAACGTGAATTTAAGGTAGAATGTAACCAGGGTCGTCCGCAAGTATCTTACAAGGAAGCAATTACCAAATCGGTGGAATTGCGTGAAGTTTATAAGAAACAAACCGGCGGTCGCGGTAAATTTGCCGATATGATTATTCGCGTTGAGCCTAAGGATCCTGATTTTGAAAGCGATTTGCAATTTGTTGATGAAGTAAAAGGCGGAAATATTCCGAAAGAATATATCCCTCCTATCCAGAAAGGTTTCCAACGTGCGATGAAAAATGGTGTTTTGGCCGGCTATGCCTTAGACGGTTTGAAAGTAACCGTTATCGACGGTTCATATCACCCGGTAGATTCCGACCAGTTATCGTTCGAAATTTGTGCGATGCAGGCTTTCAGGAGCGCTTGCGAAAAGGCAGGTCCGGTTTTGAAAGAGCCGATCATGCGTATCGAAGTAATTACGCCGGAAGAAAGTATGGGCGATGTTATCGGCGACTTGAATAAACGCCGCGGACAAATCGAAGGTATGGATACCAGCCGTACCGGAGCGAGAATCGTGAAAGCACACGCTCCGCTCTCGGAAATGTTCGGCTACGTAACCGCTTTGCGTACAATTACTTCCGGACGTGCGACAAGCACGATGTCGTTCTCGCATTATGAAGAAGTTTCTCCTTCGATTGCGCGGGCGGTATTGACGGAAGTGAAAGGGCGTGTGGATTTGGTAAAGTAAATTTTGATAGAAATATGAGAAAAGCGCGGGGGAGGTTTCCTTGCGCTTTTTTGTTATCTTTGCAAAAATAATATACAGAATATCTACAATTGTTTTATGAAAACACGGCATTATTTATTTAGTTTAGCGGTATCTTTGCTTCTCCCGATCACCGTTTTTGCAGTACCGGCCTACCCCGGTTTAGTGAAAATAAAACAACCCGGCGGAGAAGAAATTTCGGTTTATTTAAAAGGAGATGAGAAAGTGCACTGGATGGAATCTCCTGATGGTCATTCGCTTATGTATGATAGCGATAAACGCATTGTTTTTGCTACAACCGACGAAACGGGGAATATGATTCCTTCGCCCATTGTCTTTCAGGACGCCCGGTTACGCTCATCGGCTACCGGTAAGCAAATAGCGGGTATCCCGAAAAATTTGAGATACAGCGCTTCGCAAATCAAAACGTTGAAAGAAATCTGGAATTTGACCGGCAATTTAACAGAGAATGCGTCCCTGAGAGCTGCAACCGGAACTGTCCGTGCGGTTTGTGCATTGGTTCAGTTTCCGGATAAATCTTTAGTAAAGACCAAAGAAGAATTTGACCAACTGCTGAATCAAACCGGATACAGTTCCGATGGAGCAAAAGGCAGTGTCCGAGACTTCTATTACGAAAATTCTTACGGACAATTGGATTTAACTATCACGGTAGTAGGTCCTTATACCGCAACTGAAAATTTAGCTTATTACGGAGAAAACGACGGAAATAACAAAAACAGATATGCGCAGGAATTGGCTCGGGATGTTGCCAGCTATACCTTTGGTCAATCCGGTATCAATCCTGCCGACTACGACAATGATAATGACGGTTATATTGACGCTTTCCACTTTATTTACGCCGGTTATGGAGAAGAAGCGGGCGGCGGCGAAAACACGATATGGGCGCACGAATCCGGTTTTTCCGCCCTTAATTTAGACGGTAAAAAATTAAATGTATATTCCTGTTCTCCCGAACTCCGGGGTAATTCCGGATCCGGAATTACCCGCATCGGCGTAGTTTGTCATGAAATGGGACATATTTTCGGTTCTCCCGACTATTACGACGTAGATGATGCGGGCGGAGATTTTACCGGTACAGGCTATTGGGATTTAATGGCTTCCGGTTCATGGAACGGCGGCGGCTCTTCTCCTGCACACATTAATATGTATCAAAAAATACAGTTAGGCTGGGTTAATCCGACGACGCTCAATACTGCGCAGACGATTACAAATATGAAGGGTTCGGCGAAAAATGCCATTGCCTATACTTACAATACTTCCGTCGCCGACGAATATTATGTGCTCGAAAATCGCCAACAAGAAGGATTTGACAGCTATGTTCCCGGACCCGGTTTGCTGATTTACCACATAAGTGTAGAAGACAGAGATATTGCGTACAATCTGGTCAACAATACCCACCCGCAAAAAGTATATCCGGTTTGCGCTTCTTCTACTTCTAAAACTCCGGACGCAACTCCGGCTTCATACGGAAATATTAATTCTGCCGGTTGTCCTTTCCCCGGAACATCGGGAAATACGTCGTTCACGGATTATACGACGCCTTCGGCAGTGACGTGGAAAGGAACTAATTCAGCCAAACCGATCACGGAAATCAGTGAATCCGAAGGAATGATTTCTTTTAAATTCATGCAACCGGGGGCCGAACAGGTAGCAAACTTCACACTGACAAGAAATGGCGATAGTATTCAACTCCGATGGGATAAACCCAGCGCTAACGTATTGGGTTATAATATCTACCGGAACGATCAATTTATCATAAAACTGATGGGAGGCGATAATACTTCCTACACCCAGAGTAATGTGAGTCCGGGAGATTACATTTATTGCGTCACCGCTTATTACGAACAGGATGAATCGGCTCGGAATTGTCAAAGCGTCAATATTGAAGGGGATCCGAATGAATATCCGCCGATAAATAATCTCAGTGCGACAACCGGCAAAAATGTTGTCGAATTGACATGGGATTCTCCTGCTCAAAGCGATTGGGTAGCGCATACCAATAATCCGTATGAAGCCACTTATTATGCAGGCCTTGAAAACTTTTCAGCCGTTGTACGTTTTACGGAAGAAGATTTGAGCAATTTCGCAGGCAGTAAACTATCCCAAGTCCGATTTTATATTCAGAATACGAGTTGCAAATATACGATACAAGTTTGGCATTTTTCAGGTTTTCCGGACACAAGTCCTCTTATCAGTCAAGTTGTTGAAAATAAAGCAATGGGTATTACAACCGTCAATCTGAATACTCCGTTGACCATTGAATCGGGAAAAGAATTATGGATAGGCGTTAATTATCAGATGAGTCCGATGACAACTGTAGCCGTGAGAGACCGGGGTCCTAAAATTCCGGACAGGAATTTCGTGTTAAGTCCTGAAGGATGGTTTGACCTCAGCGCAAATGACGATTTCAACTGGTACATATCCGGTTATCTGCAATTTGACAGCAATCTTGGCGCTACCGGAACAAATTTGCCGGATAAATATTCCGTATATCGCAATAATATGTGGTTAGACGACGCTATGACAGGATTTTATAGAGATGATGTTGTTCCGGCGGGAAATTATATTTATTGTGTTTCGGCGGTCTATGGAAACCATGAATCGGAGCGGGTTTGTATTCATACCCCCGTTAAGACAGGAATTGCCGGATTAAATTCCGGTGAAACTAAAGTTTATCCGAATCCCGTTCAAACAGGAAATGTTTTAACCATAGATGTTGGGAATGATTTTGCCGGCGCGACACTTTCTTTCTATTCCGTTTCCGGACAGCTGCTTTGGGAAATTACTGTTTCCGGGCCTGTTTATCATCAAAAAATCAATCAGGCGCCCGGAATTTATATTTTGCAAATCAGAAAAAACGCACAGATTATTAACCGGAAAATTGTTGTTAAATAGGATGCAAATAACCTTTAATATCCAGTATCATACAACTTGGGGACAGACGCTTCGCATGGTCGGTTCATTACCCGAATTAGGCGCATGGAATAGCGCTTTTGCCAAAGAATTACGTTATACCGGAGATGGAAATTGGCGTTTGGAAATCGAATTGCCGGATCTGCCGGTTGATTTTGAATACAAATATTTCCTGACTTCCGAGGCCGGCACGGTTTTCGAAGAATGGCAAAAAAGCCATAAGATATCCATTACCGATACGACGAAGAATTATTGTTTGATGGATAGCTGGTTAAATCGTCCGCAAAATGTAGCTTTTTACTCGTCGGCTTTTACTAAAAGTTGGTTTTCGCACACGGTTCGCAAAGGAAAAGCCAAAGCTAAAACCAATTTCAAGAACAAAGTCCGAATAAATGTTTTTGCGCCGGAAATTAATGATAATCAAATGCTTGCGCTTGTTGGGAATCAACCGGAATTAGGCGATTGGAATATAGGAAAAGCCCTGATTTTAGACGACCGGAATTTTCCCGAATGGTCTGTCGCGATAGACGCAACAGCGCTCACCCCGGTGGGTGAGCTTTGTCGAACCCCGTTGGGTGAATATAAATTTTGCATTGTCGATAGAAAAGACAAATCCCTAATTCGCTGGGAAACAGGAGAAAACAGGATTTTATCCCTTCCCTGTACAAAGGAAAACGAAACGATTATCTTCTCCGGTTTGCAGTTTCGTGACGAAGGCTTCGAATGGAAATGCGCAGGAACGGTTATTCCGGTCTTTTCGCTCCGTTCAAAACACAGTTTCGGTATCGGCGATTTTGCCGACCTGAAACTTTTTGTCGATTGGCTGAGTCTGACTTCCCAAAAGATTCTGCAAATTTTGCCGGTAAACGATACAACACAAACGCATACCCGGTTGGATTCTTATCCTTATAATGCGATTTCGATTTTCGCCCTGCATCCGGTTTACCTGCGGCTTGATTTAATGGGTAAATTGAATGATTCCGAACGAAATGATTTTTATCGGAAGAAACAAAAAGAGTTAAACGCTCTGGAAATAGTGGATTACGAACAGGTAGAACATGCCAAATGGGCGTTTTTCCGTGAAATCTTCAATCAGGAAGGAGAAAAGACATTAAATTCTGAGGAATTTGCCGGATTTTTCAAAAATAACGAAGATTGGCTCGTACCTTATGCCGCCTATTCCTATCTTCGCGACAAAAATAATACTTCCGATTTCAACTTGTGGGAAGGATATAAAAAATACGACAAAAACAAAATCGAAAAATTACGCCATCCGGATGCACCTCAGTATAAGGAAATTGCATTGTACTATTATCTGCAATTCCATTTGCACAAACAACTGTCGGAAGCAAGGGATTATGCTCATACCAAAGGCGTTGTGTTGAAAGGAGATATACCCATCGGAATCAGTAAAACAAGCATTGAAGCCTGGACGGAACCCAATTTCTTCCATATCCAATACCAAACCGGCGCTCCCCCAGACAATTTTTCGCAGACCGGTCAGAATTGGGGTTTCCCGACCTACAATTGGGAAGAAATGGAAGCCGACCGGTTCGGTTGGTGGAAAAAACGTTTTTGCAAAATGTCGGATTATTTCGACGCTTACCGGATTGACCATATCCTGGGATTTTTCAGGATTTGGGAAATCCCGGAAAATTCGGTGCAGGGACTTTTAGGTTATTTCAATCCTGCCTTACCGCTGTCTATCGAAGAAATACAATACGCCGGATTTAACTTCCAACCGGAACGATATACGACTGCCCATATCAATGAATATTTTCTGTACGAATTGTTTGGCGATTATACGCAAGAAGTTTGCCAGGTTTATCTCGACAGGACGTCTTCCCGGCATTTTGCTCCGAAAGAGAAATTTAATACGCAACTGAAAATAAAAACCCATTTTGAGGGTAAAGAAGACGAAAAAAGCCGGACGATTCGCGAAGGACTTTATGCGATTTGTAACGAGATTTTGTTTATCCGCGACAAACTGGACCACAATCGTTTTCACCCACGAATCTCAGCCGCTTATTCTTTTATTTATAGAGAATTAGATGGTTCGGATAAATATGCTTTCGATAATTTATACTGGGATTATTTTTACCGGCGTCACAATATTTTCTGGGGAGAACAAGGCTATCATAAACTGTTGCCGCTCATTTCTTCTACCGATATGCTTGCTTGCGGCGAAGATTTGGGAATGATTCCCGAATGTGTTCCTGCGGTCATGAATCAATTACAGATTTTCAGTCTGGAAATCGAGCGAATGCCCAAAGATCCGGATGTGGAATTTACCGGTCTCCGGAATTTACCTTATCATTCGGTGTGTACGACCTCTACCCACGATATGGATACGATTCGTATGTGGTGGAAAGAAAATCAGGAAAGGACGCAACGATACTACAATAATGTCCTGCATTTGGAGGGAGCGGCGCCGGAAGAATGTCTGCCGGAAATTTGCGGGCAAATCCTTTTTAATCATTTGAATACCCGTTCCATGCTGACAATCGTTCCATTACAGGATTGGCTGTCTATCGACGGACAAATTCGCAGAGCAAATGCAAGCAATGAAAGGATTAACATACCTGCCAACCCGCACCACTATTGGAGATACAGAATGCATCTCTTCATAGAGGATTTAATAAATGCCGGGGGATTAAACACCCAAATAAAAAACTTGATTCGAAATACCGGAAGATAGAGTTCGTAATTAATTGAGCATTTTACAAGTGCCGTTGAATATAGCGCCAGCCTCAATATCAATGTACTTAGCCGCTATCTCTCCCGTAAACCGGACAGATGATTTTAAACTGGCTGTTTCATAAATGGTGATATTTCCTATGATAGTCCCCATTAAGTCAGTATTCTGGCATTGGATATTCCCTGTGATTTCAGCTTGAGGCCCAACGACAACTTTACCGGTACATTCAATATCTCCTTCTAATTTTCCGTCAATGCGAAAATCTTCTTCCGCTCTAATGTTTCCTCTCACGTAAGTACCTACCGCCAAAGCGTTATGAGCTATTCCGGAAGAAACAGTCTCTTTATTCCAACTTTTCATGATTAATCCAATTATGTAAGTGCAAAAATACAATGATATTTGTTAGAAAGCAAACTAAAACTTACTTTTGTGAAAAAATAATTTTACGATGAATTACATTGAATTGAAAAATATGATATTTCACGCCCGGCATGGGGTTTTGGAACAGGAAAAAACGGTGGGAAATACGTTTACCGTAAGCCTGAAATTGTATCTCGACCTAAGCGTGGCCGGACAATCCGACCATCTGAACGATACGCTTAATTATGCCGAAGTTTTTGAAATCGTAAAAAAAGAAATGGCTATCCCGTCCAACTTGCTGGAACACGTAGCCAACAGAATTATTCAAGCAATCAAACAGGTTTTTCCCCAGATTGTGAAAATTCAAATCCGTCTGGCGAAAATCCGGCCGCCGGTAAAAGGAGAGATGGGGGAAGCGGCAGTGGGAATTGAGAAAAATTACGAATTAAGAATTAAGAATTAAGAATTAAGAATTAAGAACGGCAGATTTTCAGCCTCCGTAATTCGTAATTGCTTTAGCTCATTCGGGTTTTATAGTCTTCGTATTTGAATTTACGGAGAATTTCCAAAGTTCCGTTTTCACGCCACAAACAAAGGTCGGGGTGGAGGATTCCATTGAACATGGTTGTTTTTACAATCGTATAGTGAATCATGTCTTCAAAAACGATTTTGTCGCCCGGTTTCAATTCTTCGTCAAACGACCAATCGCCTAAGTAATCGCCGCTGAGACAAGAATTTCCGCCTAAGCGATAAGTCGGTTTTCCCGGAACCGGTTCTTGATAAGCGCCGCGAACTACCGGTTTGTAAGGCATTTCCAAGCAATCGGGCGCGTGGCAGGTAAATGAAATATCCAGAACAGCCGTTTTAATTCCTTTATTTACAACAATATCAACAACAGATGAAACCAATACGCCGGTTTGCCAAACAAAAGCGGCGCCCGGTTCCAGAATAATTTCCAGGTTGGGATACTTCTTTTTGAAATCCGACAAGAGTCGAATCAAATGTTCTACATCATAATCTTTCCGGCTTATCAAGTGTCCGCCGCCCATGTTCAGCCATTTGATTTGAGGCAACAAGTCGCCGAATTTGGCTTCGACATGTTTGAGCGTATTTTCGAGCGCGTAGGAAGACGATTCACAAAGCGTGTGGAAATGCAAGCCTTCAATACCTTCCGGTAAATCTTTTCCGAGCGTTTCCCTGACCATGCCTAAACGCGAACCGGGAGCAGCCGGATTGTACAAATCTGTTTCCACTTCGGAGTATTCGGGATTGATGCGCAGTCCGCAGGAAATTTTTTCCGGATGATTCAAAACCGCCGGATAGAACCGCCGGAATTGCGCCAACGAATTGAAAGTGATGTGTGAACTGCAAGCCATGATGACCGGAAAATCTTTTTCGGTATAAGCCGGAGAATAGGTATGCGCTTTGTTACCCATTTCTTCC
>JAISXN010000027.1 GCA_031270525.1 Candidatus Symbiothrix sp.
ACGATTTCGTCCAATACGTTTTGTTCCGGCTTGAGGCTTATATTATAAACATTTTGACTTTCGCTCGCCGTAAAGGTTTGCGTTTCGTATCCGAGGTATGAAACCCGCAGTTGAATAGATTTGGCTTCGCCGATATTCAGGACGTAATTTCCGTCGATATCCGCCGTAGTGCCGATAGACTTTGCATTGACCACATAAATAACGGCTCCGGAAAGTGGAGCGTCATTTTCCGAATCGGTGATCGTTCCTTTTATTTGTCGCGATTGCGCAAAAACGCCCACTGCAAACAAATAAAACAGGATAGTTGTAACTACTGTCTTTTTCATTTGATGTTTTTTAAATGGATGATTATATGTATAATATATGATATAGTTAAAGAAAATGGTTGTCGAATGGTTTGAAAACAGGCTTTCAGCAACACATTCGCATATAGTCCGGGCGGCTTTGCATGCAATACATTGAGTATCCTAACGGAAACGATACTCCATTATAGGGAATGACTTTTAAATAACCTATTACAAAATCTGATTTGTAATAGGTCGGTTCGATAACGGTTTTCACAATCTTTTTGCCTTTATTAAAAAACTATTAAATATTGGGACAAAGTTAAAATAAGTGTTAATGTGAAACAATACCATAAATGGGGTATTTTTCGAAATGAGACAATTTGACATGCACCCGCCGTCAGATAATCATTTGTAAATCTCACAATTTTCCTGTAAGTTTGCATTCGAAATTAATCATCAAAAATTGAATTATGAGAACAAAAATTATTTTAACTTGTTTATTACTCTTTGCAGTAGTTTATGGAATCCATGCTCAAAAAGCCGAAAAACAATGGGCGCATGTCAGTGTGAACGGGAAATCCGGTATCATCGGCAAAACCGGAAATGAACTTTTGAAACCGGAATTTGACATGATCGGTAAAACGAATAATAAAGTAACTCCGGTCATTAAAAATAACGAGCTTTATTCCGTCAACGAAAACGGACAACGGTTGCCTTATACGCCGGAAACGAAAGGTAAACAGATTGTCTTTTCGGAAGACGGAAAGTACGGCGTAAAAACGGATAAAGGTGTTGTTTTAGTCGCTCCGAAATATGATTTTATCGGCAAATTCGACGGTGGAAAAGCGCCTGTTTTTTTGAATGGAAAAATGGGTTTGATTTCCGATAAAGGGGTAGAAATTGTATTTCCAACCTATAATTATATCTATGATTTTGAAAAAGATAAAGCGCTGGTTGTGAAAGATTCTCTTTATGGTTTGATCAATGAAAAAGGCGTGGAAATCATCGCTCCCCAATATCAAAAAATTCAAAAAATCAAAGACGACAATTACCTGGTTTTGAAAAACGGATTGTGGGGCACTCTAAACTCCAACGGTCACGAAACTATTGCGCCTAAATATGTGGCTATTTTTCCGTGTAAAGATGGATTCAAAACTTTTTTCGATGGAAAAATAGGAATGCTCGACGATAAAGGGAGTCTGATGTTTGAACCGGCCTACGAAGACGTCGGCGCAAAAGATGCTAATGTTTTCATCGTTGTGTCTCAAGGTCTTTACGGTATTTTGAATAAGGACGGGAAACAAGTAGTAGCGCCTATGTATCAATATATTGACAAATTTGACGGCGGCCGCGCATTGATTATCAAAGACAATCAATGGGGTTTGATTAATACCGATGCTACCGAAATCATCGCTCCTCAATACAGTGGCATTGAAAAAACCAGCGACAATTGTTATAAAGTTTATCAAAATGATAAACAAGGACTTATGGATAAGGAGGGACGCGTAATTGTGGAAGCGATTTATCATGACATAAGCATTTATTAGAATTGAGAATTGAGAGTTAAGAATTGAGAATTAAGAATTATATTGGATAGATGAAAATAGCGTTTCATGGGGCGGCACAGACCGTAACGGGGAGTAAACATTTGGTGACATTGAATACCGGTAAAAAATTTCTGCTCGATTGCGGACTGTTTCAGGGAATGGGACGCGATACGGAAACTTTGAACCGGAATTGGGGATTTAATCCCGCTGAGGTTGATTATGTGTTTCTTTCACATGCGCATGTGGATCATTGCGGATTATTGCCTAAGTTAGTGAAAGACGGGTTCAAAGGAAGTATCTATGCCACTCCGGCTACGATTGATATTGTCAAAGTGCTTTTGTTGGATTCGGCATTTATTCAGAAGCAGGATATTACTTTCCTGAATAAAAAGCGGAGGGAAGAAGGCCGGGAATTGCTCGAACCGCTTTATACTGAGGATGATGTGCGCCGGACCTTTGATCATTTCAAGGCAGTACATTATCATCAGCCGGTACAAATTGACGATAGAATTCTGCTGCAATTTTTCGACGTGGGACATATCGCCGGAAGCGCTACTATTTACTTGGTTCTGAAAGAAAACGGGAAGACGGTCAGGCTTGCGTTCAGCGGAGACGTCGGACGTTATGGCGATCCGATTCTCCACTCGCCCCAGGCTTTTCCGCCGGCCGATTATATCATCATCGAATCTACTTACGGCGACAGGCTTCACGAACGTATCGAAACGTATGCGTTCGATTTGCTGAAAAACATTCGGGAAACTTGTTTGAAGAAAAAAGGGAAGTTGATTATTCCCGCTTTTAGCGTTGGCCGTACACAGGAATTGCTGTACGCTTTGAACGATTTGGAATTGGACAATCATTTGCCGGACGTCGATTATTACGTAGATAGTCCGATGTCGGTCAAGGTGACGGAAATTGTCAAACAGCATCCCGAATGTTTCAACCGTTCGTTGCAAAAATTATTAAAGACCGACGGCGACCCGTTTTATTTCCGCGGCCTGAAATATATCACGGACAAGCGTGATTCCCAAGCGCTTAATGCTGATTTCAAACCTTCGGTCATTATCTCTGCATCGGGAATGGCCGAAGCCGGCCGGGTAAAACACCACATTGCCAACAGCATCGAAAACTGGCGAAACACCATCATGCTGATTGGTTATTGCGAACCTGCGTCTTTGGGCGCCCGATTGAAAAAACGTCCTGAAACGGTAGGTATATTCGGCACGCAATACTCGGTAAAGGCAGATATTGTTACGCTAAACTCCATGAGCGCTCATGCCGATTATAACGATTTAAGCCAATATCTTTCCTGTCAGGACAGCAATGATGTGACTCGCGTTTTCATTGTTCATGGCGAACCGGATGTGCAGGTGGAATTTAAAAGGCGGTTGTTGAAAAAAGGTTTCAGGGATGTTGAGATTCCGGGGTTGCATCAGGAGTTTGGGTTGTGACGTTGAATCAGGATACCGGAGTAGTTACAAAATAAAATAATCGTCATTAGTGTACATGCTTATGTGTTTAAAATGTTGCGCATCACTGTTAATGCGAACACAAAAGTATATATGAATTTTTTGGAAATAAAGCAAATTCCGGAAGATGGCAGCATGTGGCTGCGAGTTGCGTCGGTCAGGTAGGACAAATGATGCTTTTTTAACATTTTCCCCGATAGAACATTTGTTTTCAGGGCTATTTTTTTCTATTGAAAAACGAGTTTATACCCGATTCCTCTTTCATTAATAATCTTAACCCTATTTTCGTGAATTAAAAGTTTCCGCAACTTGTGTATGTATCCGTGCAGGCTGTTCAGGTTATAGGGACTGTCATCATTCCAAAGGTCTAATAATATACTTTGAATATCAACAATATTATTGATATTCAAGCATAACCGTCTCAATATCTCATTTTCGAGATGACTTAATTTTTCAGTTTCATCTCCCCAAAAAAGGGTTTGCGAAACAGAATCGAATACATAGCCCCCAATGCTAAACGCAAGCTCAGGCTCTTTGTTCGCCATTGCCCGGTTTAGCAGCGCCTTCACCCGCACGATGAGTTCCTGCATCTTGAATGGCTTCCGGAGATAGTCATTTGCTCCGAGTTCAAAGCCGGAAACCAAATCTTCTATCGAAGAACGGGCTGTAAGAAACAGTACGGGAGTGGTTTTGTCTGCTCTGCGGATTTTTTCAACCATTTCAAAGCCGTCCATTTTGGGCATCATCACATCGGCAATCAGTATGCCGGGACGCTTATTAAGAAACAGCCTTAATCCCTCATCACCGTCAAATGCTTTCAGGATAGAGAATCCTTCATCTTCCAATGTATCGGCGATGATGGATGAGAGCGCCTTTTCGTCCTCAACAAGTAATACCACAGATTTTTCGCTAACATTCATTTTACCGGTATTTTGATAATAAATTCAGAGCCTTTATTTATAGCGCTTTTCACAGTGATTTCCCCGTCATGTTGCTCAATCATTGTTTTTACGTAAAACAGCCCAAGTCCGTATCCCTTGACATTATGCAAGTTCCCGTATGGAACGCGGTAAAATCTGTCGAATATATGTTTTTGATTTTCTTTGTTTATTCCAATTCCGTTGTCTTTGATTGAAATGATGCTGTATTTTTCGTCGAAATACGCCTTTATTTCAATTTTTACATGAACTAACGAATATTTAATTGCATTGTCTATCAGATTGTTGATGATATTGCTGAAATGCGTTTTGTCGGCATAAACAGTCAGATTTTCAGGCAAAACAATAATAACGGTATCAACGCATTTTTCTGTTTTCAATTTTTGTTGGCTGACAATTTGCATTAATAAAGGTTTTAATTCTATGAGCGCCTTATTTACTGTGATATTTTTACTTCTGTCCATACTCATGGATAATATATGTTCTACCAAATCGCGCAAATGGGATAACTGTTCAATACAGATATTCAAATATTGCCTGCTCTTTTCTCTGCTTTCACCCTGTTTGAAATTCAACAGGGTATCGACTGCCGAATAGGCAACGGATATAGGCGTATTCAGTTCATGCGTCATATTATTTGTAAAATCCCGCTTCATTTCTTCCAGTGTTTTTTGCCTGACCACCGTTCTTATAAAATACACAAAGGCATAAGCGAGCAAAACAATAGTCAAAAACGTAGTGGCAAGAATACCGGACATCCGTTTCAATACAGATACTGTCATGGATGCTGTGTATATTTTATAGGCATGCCTGTTTTCCGTATCATATTCATACAGATAGAAATTGTCTTGCATTTGTGCAGCTGCGGCGTGGGATGATGCTATTACGGTTCCGCTATTCAAATCAACGATTTCCGAATAAAACAACCGGGCTGATATGCCTTTTTTCTTAAAATTGGATACAATCAGGCTGTCTAACACCGGTATGTTTACCGGCATGAGCGAATCAATACTTTGATGGATTTTAAGTTTTACTTCTTTAATAAGCCGGCTGAATGCAATCATGCCTGCTTCAATATCTTTACCGGATTTCTCAATAGAGATGGTTTGCGTACTTTCGTCAGACAGTGAGGAAAGAACATTTAATCTATGCTGAATCTCTTCATTATCAGATTCTTCAATGCTTTGAAGAACCAATTTGGCTGTTTCCTTTGCAATGGCGTTATACAATCCCGCCAAATAGAATATGTTGATAATAAAAAGAGACAATAGACCAACAATAATCATTGTAAATTTTCTTTTTATCGCCTTGACTGAATCCATTATTCTGTTGTTTTAGAAAACAAAGGTAATACGTTTTAAGCAGCTTACAATCTTTGATAAGACTAAATAAGATTATATAAGCCTCCGGTAAGGGAGTTTTAATAAAACACACCATACCTTTGCTGCATAATTTTAAGTAAAAACAATATGAACAAAGTATTTATCTGTATAATAACGTTGGTATCCGGCTTTTCGACAGCCGGGGCGCAAACCGTCCAAGGTAAAGTTACCGGTAAAAATCAGGAACCAGTCGAGTATGCAACTGTTATATTGCAAACTCCGGATTCCGTTTATGTGAACTCTACTTATACGGATTCGGATGGAAAATTTTCCATACAAACGGAAATTTCTGCTTATCGTTTGATAGTTCAACACTTGTTGTACGAAACGTATGAAAAATATTATTCCAATGAATACGAGCCTGTTATCGAACTGACGGAAAAAGAGAATACACTCGGCGAAGTCATAGTGAAAGGCGAACGTCCGGTTGTAAAATTAGTTGACGGCAAAATAACGTATGATATGCCTTTACTGCTTTCGGGTAAAGCAGTAAGCAATGCCTATGAGTCCATGCTGCAATTGCCCGGAGTGCGGGAACAAAACGGCTCGCTTATACTTGCAGGGGCAAGCAGCGTAACCGTTATCATCAATGGGCAAGTCACGTCGATGCCGTATGAAAACCTGATGGCTGCCCTCAAAATGTATCCTGCCGACATGATTCAAAGCGCAGAAATCATGTACAGCGCCCCGCCTCAATACCATATTCGAGGGGCGGCTATCAATCTGGTATTGAAAGGGAAAAATTCTAAAGACGGATTGCAGGGACAGGTAAATACGGCATATACCCAAAAACATTATGCAAACTATACAGGCGGCGTTTCTATTTTATTGCCAACATCCAAATTGACAACCGATTTCAATTATGCTTACAACCGCAATCAATCAAAAAGCGGGGTTGATTTATTTTCTAACCACCTGTACAATGACGTTATCAATCCTGTTGAACAGTTTAACAGCGGAAACAGAAAGTTCGACAGGCATCATATCCGTTTGGGCATGGATTATAAATTGACAAAAAATGATAAACTAAACTTTATTTACACTTCGCAAATAACCACAAGTGTTGACAATAATGAATTTTCAAACGGGACATTTTCCCATTCTGAAAATCATAAGAGCAATAATTCCCCGATACAGTTGCACAACGTGTTAGCCAATTATTCTTCGGGCTTCGGATTGAAAACAGGTGTTGAATATACTTCTTATAAAAATTTCACCAATCAGCGCTTTATGGAAAAAATGACCGGTAAAGAAAATGAATTTGTTGCCGACGCAAAACAGGAAATAAACCGTTACCGGTTATTTGCAGACCAAAGCCATTCGCTGCCTTCCGAATGGACGCTTAATTATGGCGCTCAGTACATGTTTGCGGCAGACAACAGTTCCCAGACATACAATTCGGCAGGAAACAGCGATATATCCGGAATGAATATGAATAGTAAATTACAGGAATACACGGCAAATGCTTATGCCGGTTTTGAAAAGAGCTTCGGACAAAAACTCTCTCTTACCGCATCTCTTACTGGCGAGTATTACAAAATCGGCAATTTTAGCGAATGGACGCTTTTCCCTGCATTGGAAATGACGTACATTATTTCGCCTTCCAAAATCATGCAATTGTCTTTTTCTTCGGATAAAGTATATCCGGCATATTGGGAAATGCACGGGGCGGTAAGTTATTTGAACGGATACAGCGAAATACATGGCAATCCTTTACTCAAGCCATACCGGGATTATTCGGCGCAATTGAATTATATATTGAACAACAAATATGTCATTACATTGTATTACAATTATTTGAATAATTATTTCAGCCAACTGCCCTATCAGGCGCAAGACAAACTGTCGCTTATTTACAAGACCTTAAACTTTGATTATAAACAAACGGCAGGTTTGAATTTAATGATACCGTTCAAAACAGGAGAGGCAGTAAGTTCCCGGATAACGCTTAACGGATTCTATGACAAAGTTAAGAGTTCGCATTTCCATGACAGTTCATTTTCAAAAGACAATTTTGTGTTTTATTCGAGACTGGACAACACAGTTAATATATCGTCAAAGCCAAATATCAAGTTGGAAATTAGTGGCGCGTATATTTCAAAGAATATACAGGGTCCTGCGGAATTGACCGCCCTCTGGAATTTGGATGCAGGTTTGAAATGGACGTTTTTTCAAAATATGGCAGAGCTAAGACTGAAAGGGACAGACCTGTTTAACAGTTGGACGCCCGACATGCTCATGAAATACAACACGCAAGACTTGCGAATGAATATCATTCCCGATGCAAGAGCCATATCGTTATCATTCATATTCAAATTCGGCGGGTATGATAAAACACATAAGGAAATAGATTCGTCGCGGTTTGGGACGAAATGAGATGATAAAATGGAAAAACAGCAAATATTAGTTTAAATCAATACCCTTCAAACATTTATGGACTATTGCAATGCAAAACATAGTCTTAAATGCGTGCACTTTTTAATGAAGGGCGAAACGAAATACCCCCGCTCGGCGCAGGCTCTGCCTGCGTCGGGCTAAAATGTCTCCGGACATGCCGCAAGCGGGGACGCTTGCTTTAACGCGACGAAGGCTGGAGCCTTCGCCGAGCGAGGGTACAGAAACAATTCAGGTGATTTCCATAAAATTGACATACGACGTCAAACCGTAATTTTACCGGTTTTCGGTTAAAATTTTCTTTACCGGTAATATGAATCTTTCCAACAGCGAAATATCTTCTGTGATAATATCAGCCTGTCCCTGCATGTTGGGCAAGTAA
>JAISXN010000059.1 GCA_031270525.1 Candidatus Symbiothrix sp.
AGTGAAGTACGGGGTGTACTGAGCGACAGTTACCGCCGTCTGAACAGTGTGGAAATCCTGACTGCTTTTGTCGAAGAAGCCGGACGGCAGGGTGCAGTCGTAGCCGATGCAAAAATGACCGATACAAAAATCTGGGCGGAAACTATTTTACCAATGCCCATTACCATCCCAACGCTGAAAAACGGCGATGTGGTAATCTTTATGGGTGCAAGGTTTTCGACAAGCGATTACGGCGACGGCGCGGTCGATATGCGTGCATTTTTGCTTAACGGCGCATGCCTGAATGGAATGGTCAGGGAATCGGTGATGAAGCAAATCCATCTGGGCGCACGCCTGCCGGACAATTTACAGCTAAGTAATAAAACTTACGAACTTGATACCCAAACAACCGTTTCTGCAACAAGGGATTTAACGAAAAGCCTCTTTTCAAGGGACGCCATTATGCAAAAGGCGATTGAGATTCAGGGTGCAAGCAACATTGACGTGGACTTTGATGCGGAACTGAAAAAATTAGTCAAAGTCGGCTCTTTGCATAAATCCGAAAGCGAAAGCGTACAGAAAATCCTGATGCGTAATAATTTCAACGACGGTACGCAGGGCGATTCCACGCTCTGGAAACTGACGCAGGCAATTACTGCCCATGCCCGCGACCTGGATGACTGCAGAAGCCGCGAACTTCACGAACTGTCCGGTATGTTGATGAACCGGGTTAAAATTTCAGCATAATTTTAAACAGTATTTAATCACACTTAAATTCAAAAAATATGTTTACAGAAATTTCAAATCTGTTGAAAGACGGGGAAATCCTCCGCATCAATATCATTAAAACAGGGGAAAGCATGGTCGTAACCGTGCTTCCCCAATCCAAAGAAATCAAAGACCCGGCAGCGGAACAGTTAATTCCGCTGAACCTGAAAGGCAGTCCGCAGGAACTGGACGAGGGCTTTGTTAATGCTGTTTCAAAACCGGTTTTGCAGTCCACCACGTTGATGACCAATATGGCGGAATACGAAAAATCGGCAGAGAAAGCGGCGAAAGAATCAAAAGCCGTCAAAGACCGTCAGGAGGCAATTAACAAACACGTTAAGGAAGCGGAAACATTTGAAAAAGCAGGGAAATTCAGGGAAGCCGCAACTGCTTATACAAAAGCGCTCGAATTGGATAAGGCCAATACAAAAATCCAACTGAAAATAAACGCCTTGAAGCTGAAATTAAGTGGAAGTGCGGATATTTTTTCTACTACCCCGGTAGAAGACCACGAGGATTCTGTTTATCCTGACGATACGGACGACGAAGAACCGTTCAATTAATTCTTAATTTTTAATTCTCAATTCTCAATTAATTATGGCACTGAATATCAGCACCTCAGTACGAGTATTTGTCATTGACAAGTCAGGCGTAGAAATCCCCGACCCCGACCCAAAGTTGCCGCTCGAAAGCGTAATGGCACTTTATTCGGGGATGTATCCAGAACTAACCACGGCAACCGTTCATGGACCCGAATACAGGGATGATAAAGCCGTTTACCGTTTCAAATCCGTCATTGGAACCAAAGGATGAAAAAGCGATGCAAACAAAAGGAAGAACTTTACAACCGTCTGGGAAACATACTCTTAAAAGAGTTGCAGCGGATGGAAGTTTCGCGGGGGATAAGCATTCAAAAAAAGATGCTTCCATCGGCGAAAAGCCAGCCGGTAATTTTCTGAATACGGTTTTCCGTCCCATTCCGGCGACCCGCTTCCATCCCCTGTGTAACGGGAATAATTATGATTTCCTGTACCGATCGGCAAGGAACTACTCAAAATTACTGGGTAGTTCCTTCTATTTAAAGAAGCAGGAAAAAGATTTTGCCGGGCTGTTCCGTTATTTTGAAGGTTTATTACCCCAAGGGCAATATTTAATGATGGTTGAGGAAAATAAAAAACTGCTGTTTAAAATTTTCTTCGGCAATGATTTTCTCATCGGCGAAGTCTTTTTCATTCCCATAGAAATACTGAACAGGACAGGGGGCAAAATCAGGGACATCATACTGACATTTTTCCAACTGTTTCAACAAACACACAAATTAGCGCGGAAAGAACATCTGTACGATTATGAAATGATTGTGGACGGTTATCTTGACGGCTGGTATGAAAATGACAACGACCCCCAAATCGAGGCTTTTTTAAAGGCTTACAGGAACGGATATATCAATGATACATTTTCGCTTGTTTACCGGCAAGCGAATCGGTCAAGCGGCGAACTGGAAAAATTAATCGAAAGTTATACATCCAAAAACGACAGGGAAGAAAACCTGTTGAAATCCATCAAACAGGGAATTAACATAATTGACAGGAATAAAAACATTTTTGATTATGTCTGCCGTCCGGAAAAAAACGATGAAAATTTTTATGACGTCGATGATGAATGTATTATCGAAGCCGGCAGGCTGATCCGTTTCGTTTATTCCGGCAACGATTATGTAACAGACGGTTATCTGGAATACATCAATACGGAAAGCATGGATATGGCCTGTGAATATTTTCCAAGAAATTCGCTGCTTCTGACACCGGCAACCGACCGCCTGCTCGAAGTAGATTTCGTTGAATGTTTCTTTACATGGCTTACCGGATTTATTAAAAACTTATACGATTATGAGGACGAATAACGTAAACGATATACTTTTCCAGCAGCAGGTTCCCCAAATGGTTCTGGTTATTTATAAAAACGATGACACAAGATCGGTTTATATCGAATCACATCGAATAAACGCCAAAGGTCAGTTACTTGCCGGACGCCCATTAACACTGAAATGCATTACGGAACTGGTCGAATCTTTTTCTGCAGAGCAAAGCAATATCCCGCATGGAAAAATTCCTCAAAATATGCTCTTTTCCGACACACGGAAAGGACATGAACGCTATGTATGGTACAACCCGCCACAAAAACGAATGATGTTTTTCAGTAAAAACCTGAATATCGAAGACAGGGAATATTACCTTCCGGGAATTATCTACGACACCAGCGGTGAACATCTTGACGTTTATGCCTTCAAAGGAGAAACGCCGGACATGGAAAGTAAACTGTACAAAGCCCCGCTATTCAACGTTACCGGTCAAAAAGTCTGTCTGGGTAATACCAGACTCGTATTTCCGGATAACCCAACATTTCACGATTACATCGAATATTGGGAAAAGAAATTCTGGCTAAGTGAATTTTCACATCTTGGCGGAAGTAATAATCCAACTAAAAGCAATCTGGTTACGGTAATGAAAAACTCGGTAAAATCATTTGATTACAACCAGCTTATGCCCTTTAAGAAAGACAATAAAACATTGACATTAAAAGATTTATTAAAATGAAAACAAAAATGCACTTTACAGACAGTTACCTTTTAAATCCCACCCATCCGGTAACAATTCATTTAATCGGTTGCGGCGGAACCGGCTCGCAGGTATTAACGGTGCTGTCCCGCATCAGCCACACGCTTACGGCGCTCGGTCATCCCGGATTGCATGTCACAACATACGATCCGGATACCGTTACGGAAGCCAATCTTGGAAGACAGTTATTCAGTGCATGCGATACCGGTTTGAACAAAGCAGTCATACTCACGACACGAATAAACCGTTTTTTCTCAACCGGCTGGGAAGCCGTACCGGACTTTTATAGAAACGAGCCGGCAAATATTATTATTACCTGTGTGGATAATGTAAAATCAAGAATGGATATTGCGGAAAAAATGTTATCCAAACCTGTTGAAGGATATGATTATTCAAAGCCACTCTATTGGCTTGACTT
>JAISXN010000115.1 GCA_031270525.1 Candidatus Symbiothrix sp.
TCTGCAAGGTCGCGAACATCCACCCCTTCTTTACTACCTTCCACCGTAGCCACAGAAATTTGTTTGTCGGTTTCCGACAATTCATCCTGAGTTAACATTTTTTGTTCGGTAACTTCCTCGTCTTTAACGACAACCGGAGGTGTAAATTGAACAGTAGCTTTTAATATGGGGGGAGGAGCCACCGGCTTGATTTCCTCAATTTGGTTTTCTTTGCTAACTTCATTAACATTATCCAAATCGGCCAGTTCTACTTCGGTAATCTCTATAACCTCCCTTTCTTTCGGAATAAACGATTTGATCAAATTAGGCAGGAAAATCACCGCTAAGCCTACAATTGTAACAATGAGCAGCGCTTTCAGGTGGCGATCGGAAGAATCGTTCCGCAATTCATACGCACCGTATGCCTTATTTTTACCTTCAAAAATAAGCGCTGTCCATTTCGGCGAAGTTAAATCTATGTCTTGTGCCATAACCTTTAAAGTTTTTAAACGTTAAACAATCTATTTCTGCTCTAATTCGGCTCGTCCGGCCTCAGACAAATATTCCTTGTTACCGGTTCTTTGATAGAGGAAAAAACGATCTCCTTCAGTTAAATCTATTATCGCATACGCTCCGATGTTGGTAATCAACATCTCGTCCAATGCGTCCACCATGTTTTTGTACGTCGAAAGTTCCGTAGGCTTAATCATCACAGTCGGAGCGTACTCTTTCGCAGCATCCTGTATTTCCTTGGATTTAGTCCTGAATACGGAATCAACAATCGTCCCTTCTTTCAGTTGGGCTTTCAATTCTTGAATTTTTTCATACGTACCTGTATTCTTTTCCAATAACACTTTTCTAATACCGTCGACGCCATAAGATGATGTAACCAGATATGTCGAATCATCGTAAGTCGATTGATCCTTGGGAATACCCAAATAATAATACAGTTCATCATTAGCGCCCAGAAGAAGAGTAACCGCTCCGGATTCCTTAATCTTGGTTTTTTCTTCTTCCGTCAGATTTTCATCTTTCATCGGCATGTTTATATTCATCGTCTGAGGCTTCAGAAGAGTAGTACAAAACATGAAGAAAGTAATCAACAACATGTTCATATCCACCATCGGGGTGAAATCCACACGTAAATGTTGTTTCTTCTGTTTATTCTTTCCACCGTCATTATGATCGCTTTGTTGTATTTCTGCCATTTTATTTCCTTTCTATGTTTAAAGAATTAAATTCAGCTTTTTCAATTACTCGACCCTTCTCTTAAAGTCGTAATTAAAAGATAGCGGTTTCGACGCAAGTCGTCACCTCTTAAAATATCTATTATCTTTTTCACAACCGGATAGCTGGTCGTTTGATCGGATTTGATTGCAATTTTCAAATCCTCGTTAATATCTAAAGCTGCAGCAACCCAACGCTTAAATTCGTTATCCGACGAAATGACTCCTCTGCCGTCTTCTATTTTATCATCATCGGCAGGAACACCTACACGCTTGTTTTTCAGATTTTGCAATTCTTCGTCTTGCTTTTCAATCGGCAAATCCAAAAATGTTTGCATGTAGCGGATCGGAACTCCGAATGACTGCAATTTTCTGAAAGCTTCAATCTGTTTAGTTGTATATGTTATACCGTACGGTTCACTTACCGCTTTCAATGTTGCCACTTTTTGTTCGGCATTATCCATGCTCAAAAAGACTTTCCCTTCCTTATCTACAAGTATTGTCAGCAAATTGGTTTCGGGAATTTTGATTTCGGAAACCGAAGCCGGCGTTGTCACTTGTATCGGCTCTTTCGCAAGGAAAGTGGAGGTTGTCATGAAAAAGGTAAGTAAAAGAACGGTCACGTCACTCATCGCCGTCATGTCGATGAACGTACTTTGTTTTTTTACTTTGACTTTTGCCATAATTTCAATTATGAATTATGAGTTTCTGAGTACGTTTGAGTAAGGGCAAAACCCATTTCGTCGATAGCATACGTCATGTTATCAATTTTACCGCTGAAATAGGAATAGCTGATGATAGCCAATGCGCCGGTAAGGATACCGGAAGCTGTGTTTACAAGCGCTTCCGAAATACCGACCGAAAGAGCGGCAGAGTCGACGGCGCCGCCGGTACCCAAGGCCTGGAATGACCGGATCATACCTAATACCGTTCCGAACAATCCTAACAAAGTACCTAAAGTTGAAATGGTTGCAATAATCGGGAGATTTTGTTGCATCGACGGAAGTTGCAAGGCGGTAGCTTCTTCGATTTCCGCTTTGATTTCTTCAACTTTGGTTTCTTTCGGTAAATTCTGGGTTTCCATTTCTTTATATTTCTTCAAACCTGCATCAACGATAGCTGCTACGGAGCCTTTTTGTTTTGCGCAACGGCTTTCGGCTGATGTAATGTTTCCGCTTTTCAAATCATTCTTTACATTATAAACGAAACTAATTAAATTTCCTTTTCCTTTGGCTTTTGAAAGCGCAAAGAAACGTTCTACGCTCAAAATAATTACAGTTAATAAAAGAGTCAGAATGATAGGTACGACAAAGCCTCCTTTGAACATGGTACCCAACAGATTGATCGGATGGTTGGCGTTGTTTTCGCCTTCAAAGTTTTTCCCATCTCCCAAAATATACCAGAAAAAGCATACTGCTAAAATAAAGCTGACAAGGATAACGAGTCCCGCTGATATACCACGAGATTTTTTCCCTTCTTTTTTTCCCACTGCTTGTTTTTTTGTTTCCATAAATTTGCGTTCGTTTAAGTTTAAATAAATTGTTATTAATATTTTAAGTTTACATGAATTTTGATTTTCTGCTTGCAAATATAATGATTTTCTGCTTATTCCAAACAAAAAAAGGTTAAGAATAAAATTATTTTAAACTATTTAATAAAAGTGCCCTCTTTTTGTGAAATCATGAATATTTTTTAATAACATAGCCATTTATCTCATTTTCAAAAATATAGCTTGGAAAATACGCCCCATAAGATACCTGTTGCAAATATACCCAAAAGGCAAATAAGCATGCTTATTTGATTATAAACGTCACTCGAAAAATGTTTTACAGCATCTATTTCTCCTTTTTTGATAAACATGGCTTTCACAATCAGTAGATAATAGTACAGGGATATAACCGTATTTAATAATGCGATAAACAAAAGTACATACATTCCGGCAGAACCTGCTGCCATGAATATCAAGAACTTACTGAAAAAGCCGGCAAAAGGCGGAATTCCGCCCAGAGAAAATACGGCAAATGTCATCAGCAAAGCCAATTTCGGATTGGTACCGTACAATCCGTTGTATGCCGCAATGGAAGTTTTTCCGCCGGAAGCATGTTCTACGGCCGAAATCACGCCAAAAGCAGCCAGATTAGAGAAAAGATATACAAATACGTAATACACGGTTGCTTCCATCCCTTGTGCATTTCCGGCAATGATACCCAAAAGGATATAACCGGCTTGTGAGATAGACGAAAAAGCAAAAAAGCGCTTGATATTGGTCTGGCGAATGGCAAATAAGTTACCCAATGTAATCGTAATCACCGACAACCACCACAAAATGTGTTGCCAGACTATTTCAATCCCACCGAAAACTTTGTACAAAACAAAAATCAGGGCAAAAGCGGCTGCGCCCTTAGAAACAACCGATAAATAGGCTGTGACACTGGTCGGAGCGCCTTCGTAAACATCGGCCGTCCACAAATGGAAAGGCACCAAAGACAGTTTGAAACCCAAACCGCCCAGGAAAAATACGAATCCTAATATTGTTAAAGGTTCTCCGGAAACCTGAACCGACAAATCGGAAAAATAAAAACTGCCCATCGCCCCATACAAAAAGGAAAGTCCAAACAACATAATTCCCGACGACAAAGCCGAAATCAACACATATTTAACACCGGCTTCGGCCGATTTTTCTTTGTATTTGTTGAAAGCAGCCAAGCAAGCCATAGGTAAGGATGCGGTTTCCATTCCGATATACAACATCATGAGGTTTCCCGCCGAAATCATCAGATACATGCCCAGTAAAGTGACTAACGTAATGGTGAAAAACTCGCTTCTCCGCAGACTATTTTCCTTATTCAACCAGGAATAAGATTGAAGAAAAACAATCAGCGTCGCGATGTTCAGAATATTCTTCATCAGAACGGTCAAATCCGAACTGACAAACATTCCGCCGAACGCTTCACCTGCCGGCTTGGGTAAAAACCCCCAAACAGTCAGAATAGCAAACTCAATACAGGCAACCCAATGGAACCAACGGTCTTTTGACTTCTCGGAACCGATTATATCATAGCTAAATAAGATCAGAAATACGACTATCAGCCCTATCTCCTGCCCCATTAATAAAAAATTACTAAAATCCATTTTATGTTAATGATTAATGATTAGTGATTAATGATTAATCATTGATAATTAATCATTAATCATTGATTTATATGTTTGCTAATTTTTCTATAATTGGTACGACGCTTTTGCTAATCATATCGGAGACGCCGGAAGGATACAGACCCATCGCGGCAATCGCAACAATCAAACCTACCGCCGAAACGCGTTCATACCAAGCCGCATCGGTCAAATGTAAGTGGTGTTCGTCCTGAACAGGTCCGTACAATATTTTACCGACAGTCCTTAATATATATACCGCAGTGATTACGATGGAACAACAAGCAACTATCGTCAATACACGGTGAAATGTATCCGCATTCTGGAAAGAACCGATAAAAATAGTCATTTCGGCAACGAATCCGCTCAAGCCCGGCAAACCCAATGAGGCCAAACCGGCAATCACATAACAGACCGAAGCGAAAGGCATGATTTTCATCAAACCGCCCATCTCGCGAATGTCGCGGGTGTGCGTCCGTCCGTAAATCAAACCGATTAGGGCGAAGAACAGCGCCGTCATCAAACCGTGGGAAAGCATCTGCATCACCGCGCCTGTCATCGCCGTCCGATTCAACATCAATATGGCAAACAATACCAATCCGCAGTGGCTCACCGAAGAATAGGCATTGATGTATTTCAAGTCGGTCTGCACCACCGCACTGAATGCGCCGTAAACCACGCTGATACCTGTGAGAATAAGGAAAATCCATCCCAATTCGTGTGCGGCTTCAGGCATCAAATAAATGGCAACCCTGAAACAGCCGTAACCTCCCAGTTTCATCAGAACTCCGGCGTGAAGCATCGAAACGGCCGTCGGCGCAGAAGCGTGACCATCGGGCGACCAGGTATGGAATGGAAACAACGCGCCTAAAACTCCGAATCCCAGGAAAGTAATAGGGAATATCCAGCGTTGATGTTCATACGGAATATGTAAATGATTGGCAATATCCAACAAATTCATACTTGCATGTCCCGAAGTATAATAAATCCCGATGATTCCCACCAACAGGAAAGCCGAGCCTCCCATCAGCATCAACGTCAGTTTCATAGCGGAATATTCTTTTCTACCCGTTCCCCAAAGCCCAATCAATAAATACATCGGAATCAAGGCGATTTCATAAAACATGAACATCGAGAACAGGTCAATGGAAATAAAAAATCCGAATACGCCCAACGATAAAAGGCAGTACCAAAGGAAATATTCTTTAGCCATGTCCATATTCCACGAGGAAAAGACGCCGGTAAATACGATAATCGACGACAACACGAGCATCGCCACGGAAATACCGTCCACACCTACCGAATAAGCGATATTCAAAGGTGCAAACCAGGAGATGCTTGACACAAAAAGCATTTCGGCGTCCGGCGATGCGGCTCTTTCTTTGATAAACAGGACGACAAGCGTCGCCGCCAATACCAGCAGGGCGGAAGCGCCTGTAACCATAATTGCCCGAATCTGTTTCATTCCTTTACTCAAGAATAGAAACACAATCATCAGGATGGGGACTAATACAAATAATGATAATATATTCATTTTATTATATGTGAAATTTTATTTTATACTAAATAGTCGATTTGTACATTATCCATTACTAATATTTAAAAGAACAACACCAAAACCGCAATCAAAATAGAACCAACCACAAACACCCAAGCATAGAACTGAACCTGTCCCGACTGCAATCCCTTGACCGAATCGGCAGATTTCTGCGTCGTCCAAGCCAAACCGTTCATCGCGCTGTCGATAATATGGCGGTCGAACCACGCAATCGGCATACATATATATCGGAAGATGACAGTCTGCGTAAACCACATCCATACTTCGTCCAAATAGAATTTATGCAAAGCCGCTTTGTACAAACCGCCCAATGACTGTGCAATCTGCGCAGGTTGTTTGCTGTTTTTGGCATACAGAGCAAATGCGCCACTAATACCAATAAGCGCCACAACAATACTCATTCCGGCTACAGTCCAATCAATATGCGTATGGAAAGGCATAAAGTCGCTGCTGATAAAATCCGAGAAAGGAATGAATCCGGTAAATACTGAAAATACAGCCAGAATAATCAATGGCAAAGCCATGGCTAACGGCGATTCATGCGGTTTATGATGCTCATTATAATCGCGTTTTCCATTCCAAAAAATACGGAAATACAAACGGAACATGTAAAAGGCCGTTAATCCGGCAACTATCCACAACGTCCAAAAAATAACCTGATGATGGTGGAAAGCCGCCGCCAATATTTCGTCTTTACTGAAAAATCCCGAAAAAGGAGGAATCCCCGCAATGGCCAAACAAGCGATTAAAAACGTCCAATTAGTAATTGGCATGTACTTGTGCAAGTTTCCCATCTGACTCATTTCGTTGCTGTGAACGGCATGGATAACCGAACCCGCGCCGAGGAACAGCAAGGCTTTGAAGAAAGCATGAGTAAACAAATGAAACATGGATGCCATATAACCCAATCCGTCATGTCCGCCGTAATCCGAAACGCCCAAAGCCACCATCATATAAGCAATCTGCGAAATCGTCGAAAATGCCAGCACCCGCTTGATGTCGGTTTGCGTAATCGCGATAACCGCCGCAAACAAAGCCGTAAACGTACCGATATATGCAATCAGCGTCAGCACATCAGGAGCTGCAAAGAAATAAACCGGAAACAAACGGGCAACCAAGAATACACCGGCAACCACCATCGTTGCGGCATGAATCAAAGCCGAAACAGGCGTCGGACCTTCCATCGCGTCGGGTAACCAAATGTGCAAAGGGAACATGGCCGATTTACCGGCGCCACCCATGAAAATAAGCGTTAAAGCCAAGGTTGCCAATGATAAACCCATAAAGGTTCCGCCGGCAAACGAGGTGGTTACCAATTCGGCATGATTAGCGGTCAATGTCCCGAAATCAAATGTTTTCGTATAATAAGATAAAATCAATATCCCGATTAAAAAGCCCAAATCGGCGAAGCGCGTAACGATAAACGCTTTTTTGGACGCCGATACGGCCGAAGGTTTGGTATAGTAGAAACCAATTAAGGAATAGGAACTTACCCCTACTAATTCCCAGAAAATATACATCTGGAAAATATTGGTCGCAACCACCAATCCCAACATGGAAAAACTAAACAGCGACAGTAAAGCGTAATACCGTTGAAAACCTGTTTCGCCGTGCATATAGCCTAAACTGTAAATGTGCACCATCAACGAAACGGTCGTGATGACAACCAGCATCATCACGGAAATCGGGTCTAACAGAATACCCAAATCAATATGCAGATTTTCAGTAAACCGCAACCACTCGAAATTGACCGGTATAAACTGTTGCCATTCCTCCCCAACTCTACCTGTCTGGAAGAAATACTGGTAAGCCACCGTATAGGCGCATATTGCACACAATCCCATGCCTATCGTTCCGATAATTCCGGCGACTTTCGGTTTCATCTTCATTCCCAGTAATCCCAAAACGAGAAACAGGAAAAAAGGCGCTATCAATATAAATAAACTGTATTCCATATTTTTAATTGAGAATTGAGAGTTGAGAGTTGAGAATTGAGAATTGTTTTTTAATTCTCAATTCTCAATTCTCAATTCTTCATTCTATTTAAGTTGTTAATATTAATGTTACCGATGCTGCGATACGCATTGATAATAATTGCCAATGCAACAGCCGTTTCCGCAGCAGTTATCGCAATTCCGAAGAGCGTAAAAAACATCCCTTCCAACTGATGGGGATAAAGAAAACGGTTGAACGCCGCAAAATTGATTTCCACAGCATTCAAAACCAATTCTAACGAAATCAGAATGGCTATCATGTTCTTCCTCGTGATAAATCCGAATATCCCGATAAAAAACATCAACGTACTGATTATTAAGTAATACTCTAACCGTATCATAGTGTTTTATTTTTTTCTTGCAATTAAAATTCCTCCGATAATACAAGCCAGCAACAGCACGCTCAACACCTCAAAAGGCAACAAATACTGGTATTTACCCGTACCCATCAACGTTTGCCCGATAAGCGACATACTTATTTCCTGATCGCCAACCATACTTGTATTGGATTCATACAGAAACTGATGCTTAAACAACACAAAGGCGGTAAGCCCGATGCCGGCTACAACGCCCAAAAACCCGAAAACATAACGACGCGTCTGATGTTTGAGCAACACCTCGCCCTTACTCGTAGTCAGGAAGATAGCAAATATAAACAATATCACGACGCCTCCGGCATAAACCGATACCTGGACAGCCGCCAGAAAGTGATAATTCAAAAACAAGTAAAATCCCGCCGTACAAAGCAATACCAAAAGAAGATAGGTTGCAGAACGCAACAAACTTTTGGATGTTACCGCCATAATCGACAGAGCCAACATGGCTACGCCGAGGCAGGAAAAAATGATTAGATTAATTATCGGATCCATATTTTATTTACAATACAAAGTTACAACTTTTTATTCACTTACTACCTTTTCTTTCTTAACCAACGAAGAACCTTCCTTATTCAACTGCTGAACCAATTTAGCCTTCGTAAACATCGCATGTTCAAAATTGTTCGACCACCCAATAGCATTCTGCGGACAGGAAATCGTACAAATTGAACAAAACGTACAACTCCCGACGTCATATAAGTATTTATCCAACACTTTCTTTTCTTTTCCACTCGCCTCATCCATTTCTTTCTTGCTGACGACCCGGATCGTTCCGTTCGGACAATTCAATTCGCAAATTCCACAAGCAGTGCATTTGTGCTGATTCGCTTCATTGTGAGGCATAACCAACTCGCCGCGCATCCGTTCGAACGGAAAAACCTTACCTCGATTTTCAGGGTATTGTTCCGTAACTTTCGGACGGATAAAATTGAGCATGGTGATGTACATCCCTTGCAGCAAACGCCATATCCCCAGAAAAAAATCCCTTATATATTTCATAAACTTTATCCTCTTTAATTCTTAATTCTCAATTCTCAATTCTCAATTAAAAATCAACACCCAAAGCGCCATCAACAAAATATTAGCCAACCCAATCGGCATCAATATCTTCCATTCCAATTTCAGCAACTGGTCAATCCGTAAACGCGGGAAAGACCAACGCACCCACAAAGCGAGGAAAACGCAGAAAAAAGTCTTTCCGAAAAACCATATCACCGGAGGAATATAACCCATAATTACGTTCACCCCTTCCCAAGGCGTGTGCAAAGGCATCCATCCGCCCAGGAACATGGTAGCCGCAATCGCCGCAATGATAAACATGTTCATGTATTCCGCCAGATAGAAAAATCCGAACTGGATACCGGAATATTCCGTATGATATCCCGCCGTCAACTCCGATTCGGCTTCCGGTAAATCGAAAGGTCCGCGATTGGTCTCGGCATGTCCTGCAATCAGGTAAATGGCAAACGCAATAATCGCCGGAATACCTCCTTTGAAAATAAACCATCCGTCCGCTTGCTGTTCGACAATCTGCGACAACTGCATCGTCCCCGAAAGGATGACGATAGCCAGCAATGAAAGTCCGCACGACAATTCATAACTAATCAACTGTGCACCGGAACGCATCGCGCCGATCATCGTGTATTTACTGTTGCTCGACCAACCCGCCAGAAGAATACCGACTACTC
>JAISXN010000128.1 GCA_031270525.1 Candidatus Symbiothrix sp.
TATTGCCAACCACATTGTAGCCAAAGGCATAGAACGCCGGCTGAAACAGTTCTATCCCGAAATGAATTTGCTATACCTTGATATTGACGGCGGAATGGCGGAAGTGAATCTTCATAACCGGCTGCATTTTTTGATAAGGTGAGGGAATCTAACTGATAAGAAATCCAAAAAAAAGCAATACCCCAAAAACCAACACATTCCTCGCCGTTTTTTCCAACACGCCAACCAATTGCTTCCCGCTACCGATCCGAACCATTTCCCGCCAGGTCCCAACATGCAAAAACAGATATACAAACGGCAAAACAGCCGCCCATACCGCATTGTCGAACAGAAAATACTGGCAACAAATCACTGCAACGATTCCATTAAACAAATAAAACAAGCGTCCGAATTTTTCGCCGAACAGAACAATGGTTGTTTTCTTTCCTGATTTCGCATCCGAATCCCTGTCACGGTAATTATTTGCCACCAAAATATTGATAATAACCAAGCCGACGGCTATACCGCAAATCGTAACCGGTAAATCCCAGTGCAAAGCTTGCACATAATAGGTAAATCCCACCGGAATAATCCCGAAGAAAAAGAATACGCATACGTCTCCCCAACCGTGATAGGCCAAAGGATAAGGTCCGCCGGAATAAGCCAAAGCGAATAAAGCGACTGCAATACCCACAAAAATCAACCACCATTCTCCATAATACAGAAGCCGCAAACCGAGAAATAAATCTACAATAAGCAGTCCGGCAGTCGCATAAAGCATGGTTTTGGGAGCAATCCAACCTTCGGAAACAGCCCGTTGCGGTCCTAAACGTTCTTCATTGTCCGTACCTTTTTTATAATCAAAATAATCGTTGGCAAAATTGGAAACAATCTGAGCTATCAAAGCGAAAAACAAACAGATAACGACCGGCTTCCAGTAAAAATAACCATTGTGAAAAGCCAAGGCAGCAGCGACAATCACAGGAGTCGCCGCTGCCGTCAAAGTTTTAGGACGGGCTGCTAATAACCAAGCTTGCAATGAATGTTTTTTTACCATTCCGTAATGAGTAAAATAAGGTTATTTCACTTCCCAAACATCCCCCGACATCAGAAATTCCCGTAAAGTACGAGCTGGTTTTTTAGCTCTTACCGATTCGATTTGGGCTTCAATTTCAGCATCATAAGTAGGAGCTTCCACGTCGCGGATAACGCCTAATGCAACCGGCAGTTCGGTTCCGTCCATAAGCGCCAGTTTCAGGTGAAGCGTCGGGTCGACGGTTTTTGCATCATGTACCAGCACATCGTCGAGCGTATAACCGTCTTCGCCGATGACAACCGCTTTCAGGTTAAACCCGTCCCGAACAATTCCTTTGCTGTTGTCTTTCCCGAAAATCATTTTCTCCCCGTGGTGCAGGAAAATCGTTCTGTCGGGGCGGGTTTCGCGTGCGGTAATCTTATCGTTGATACCGTCGTTGAAAATTATGCAGTTCAGAATCACTTCGATAACCGAAGTTCCTCTATGCTTAGCCGCCTGAACCAAAATTCCGGGAGCGTTTTTAACATCCGTATCAATGATGCGGGCAAAAAACCTTCCGCGAGCGCCGAGCGTTAATTCCGCCGGACGGAAAGGGTCTTCTACCGTTCCGAAAGGCGAGGATTTCGAAATAAATCCACGGTCGGAAGTCGGAGAATATTGTCCTTTGGTCAAACCGTAAATCTTATTGTTCATCAACAAGATATTGACGTCTATATTTCGCCGGACGGCATGAATGAAGTGATTGCCGCCGATAGCCAGACTGTCTCCGTCGCCGGTTGCTAACCAAACGGACAATTTCGGATTGGCAACTTTAACGCCTGTTGCAATGGCAGCGCCACGTCCGTGAATGGTATGAAAACCGTAGGTATTCATATAGTACGGTAAGCGGGAAGAACATCCGATTCCGGAAATAACTGCCGTATTGTGAGGTGCAACGCCTAATTCGGACATCGCTTTGTGCAAACTGTTTAATACCCCATAATCGCCGCAACCCGGACACCAACGTACCAATTGTGCGCTTTTAAAATCTTTAGGCTGATATATCTGTTCCATACATTAATCATTAACCATTAATCATTAATCATTATTCTAATTATTTCTTCCGTTAATCGAGCAACGATAAACGGTTGTCCTTTGACGCGATTGAATTGGTAAGGATTGAATCCGTCGATTTTCGACCGAAGGTAACCGGCGAATTGTCCCAAGTTTTGCTCGATGACCATCACCTTTTTATATCTCTTCAAAATCTCTTCCGTATTTTTGGGCAAGGGATTGATGAAACGGAAGTGCGCGAATGCCACTTTTTTACCCGTTTTCCGGATTTCTTCCACCGCTTCGTATAAATGTCCGAAAGTTCCGCCCCAGCCTACAACCAGCGTATCGGCATCTTCGTCGCCCAACACTTCCTGTAAAGGAATATAATCGGCAATCTTATTAATTTTCGATTGTCGCAAACCCGCCATTATTTGGTGATTATCGGGATCGGTACTGATAGCGCCGGTCTTATTGTCCTTTTCCAATCCGCCGATGCGATGCATAAAACCTTCTGTTCCAGGTATCGCCCAATAGCGGACGTCATTTTCGGGATTACGCAAATAAGGCATCCAACCTTCCCTTTGTTCGGGATTTACATAAGGCGGTTTGATTTCGGGATATTCTTCCAAATCGGGAATACGCCAGGCCGAAGAACCGTTGGCAATGTAACCGTCGGTCAGTAAAATAACAGGAGTCAAGTGTTCCAAAGCAATTTTGGAAGCCATGAAAGCCGAATCAAAACAGTCGGTCGGGGAACTTGCAGCGATGACAACTGCGGGACTTTCGCCGTTTCTTCCGTACAAAGCTTGCATTAAATCGGTCTGTTCGCTTTTGGTCGGCATCCCGGTCGAAGGGCCTGCACGTTGTACGTCAATCACAACCAACGGAATTTCGGCCATTACCGCCAAACCGATGGCTTCGCTTTTCAAAGCCAAGCCGGGACCGGAAGTATTTGTTACCGCCAAACTTCCTGCGAAAGAAGCTCCGATTGCCGTACAGATTCCCGCAATTTCGTCCTCCGTTTGCATTACTTTAATGCCCAATTCTTTGCGGGCTGTCAGTTCCTGCATAATATCCGTTGCCGGGGTAATCGGGTAAGAACCCAAAAACAAAGGCAAGCCGGCTTTTTCGGAAGCAGCAATTAAACCGTAAGCCGTTGCTTTATTTCCATTTACGTCGGTGTAAAAACCCTTCTTGTGAGAGGTAGTTTCGATGCGATAGGTAGAAACGCTCGCATGAATATTGTGTCCGTAGTTGAAACCTGCCTGCAAGACTAATAAGTTGGCTTGCAAAACGTCGGGTTTCTTTTTGAATTTTTCGGACAAGAGTTTTTCGACAATTTGTAAAGGCCTGTTAAACAACCAACAAACCAAACCCAAAGCAAAAATATTCCGGCTGCGAAGCGCTTGCTTATTGTCGGCAATCCCTTCCAGGCTTTCTTTACAAAGTTGGGCGACAGGAGCTGCAACTACTTGTAAAGAGGTTAAACCCAATTCTTTAAACGGATCGTTTGTTTTGAACAGCGCCTTTTCCAAATCATCAGTTTGGAAAGAATCCGTATCAATAATCACTACCGTATCCGGTTTAAGGAACTGTGCATTCACTTTCAATGCGGCCGGATTCATCGCAACCAAAACATCCGCTTTATCGCCCGGAGTATAAACTTTTTTTGCGCCCACTTGCATCTGAAATCCCGAAACACCGCCTAACGTTCCGTGCGGTGCGCGAATTTCAGCCGGGAAATCGGGAAATGTGATAATATCATTGCCCAATTCGGCAGAAAGGTTAGAGAAAAGTGTGCCTGCAAGTTGCATTCCGTCGCCGGAATCGCCGGAAAACCGGACTACAACACTTTCCAATTCTTTCACTTGTATTCCTTCATTCATATTATAACCTACCAATAAATTTTAATAAATTTGCCCGCAAAGGTACAAAATTTCCGGATATTAAAAACAAACTTTTTGATTGCGGTTAAATCTTTTTTTTTGGTAAGTTTTCTTAATAAGCAGCTTCCAATTCCAACAAAAATTTCTTACGCCAAAGTCCGCCGCCGTAACCCGTCAGCAGTCCGTTTGAACCAATTACGCGGTGGCAAGGAACAACAATGGAAATCGGATTCGCTCCGTTGGCGTTGGCAACCGCGCGGACGGCTTTCGACATTCCGATAGCAACGGATTGCTCTTTGTAAGAATGAGTCGAACCGTATGGAATTTCCATCAAAGCCGCCCAAACTTTCTTCTGAAACGGAGTTCCTTGTATGAACAGTTTCACGGTGAATTGTTTTCGTTTTCCTTCGAAATATTCTTTTAATTGAACTTCCAATTCGTCGATATGCAAATTGTCGTTTTGCGTAATCATGGCATTCAACGTTTTGGCGAAGGATTCCAACCGCTTGCCGGCAGTTGGTTTGTCGGCGAAATCCAGCCAACAGATTCCGTCTGCTGTAGCAGCTACATTCAAGAGACCGACGGGGGAGTCAATTTTCTTTAAATCGATTTGCATATACTGTTATATTTATTTTGATTTGTCGCTACGTCATTGTGTTTGTTATTTTACAACCTTCATCCTGCACCCGATTTCCTTCTCTGCAAAAACGACTGCCAGCAGCGATACTTTCGGCTCATTCATAAAACGTTCGCAGTAGCGTTTTTCTTCTATTTGCCGGATGGCTTTAGTCAATAATGTAGATATCCTGCCCTTTTTTACCTGACATTTTACTTCGGCTACTATCGTATGACCGGAGAATTTCCATACGGCGTCAATACTTCCGATATTGGAAGTTACTTCCCCTGTAATATCGAAACCCAACAGTTTGAGCCACAAAAGCATCAACGAATGGTAATAGGCTTCCCGCCCGATGTGCAGCGGATAAGGAATGTAGGCCAGCATTTCCCGCAGGCTTTGCTCCAAACCGGCGGCGTTGCCGACAAGCAGTTGCTGTTGCATCCGTTGCCTCAATTCCTGAGCGCTTTCCAAGGGATAGTAGCTGTACGCGCTTAACAAATGTTTTAAAAGCGATTCTTTAACTTCATTGTTGGGAATACCTAATATATATTGAGGGGGAGCCGAACGAAAGTCCTTATCTTTAACCGTCAGGTAACCGGTTTGAAATAATAAGGGAATTTCACTTATCCTAACCGGATTAAAACTTTCAAAAATACTTGAGTCGGTAATAACCGGCTCTAATATGGGTTTCAGTTGATTCCGCTTCATCAGCGTTTCTATCAAAAAAGTAGGCGTGCCGGTACGGAACCAGTAATTGTCGAATTGCCTTTTATCGAAAAACAACAAGGTGGAAAAAGGATTGTAAACCGGCGTCCGTCCGTCCCATGAATAACCATTGTACCAGAAGCGGATGTCATCCAGCAACTTCTCTTTATCCGTATTCATGTATTGGGCGACGTCGTCTATGTATTCCACAAAATTGGTTTCCAGTTCCCGCTGCGTATAGCCGCACATTGATGCGTAGCGTTCGTCTAATGTAATATCATTCAGGTTATTCAGGCCGGAAAAGATGGAAACACCGGCAAATTTGGAAACGCCCGTCAGGAAGATAAAACGTAGATGTTCGTCCGCCGCCTTGAGTCTTTGATAAAAATCATGAAGTATCCTTTTATTTTCCTCCATGACTTCCGGAGCAGACAGGTTATCAATAATCGGTTTATCGTATTCATCAATCAAAACGACGACCTGTTTTCCGGTAGATACATGTAACTTTTCTATCAATTCCGAAAACTTGTCGGAAAGAGGCGCTTCCGTTAACGACACACCATATTCTTTGGCTACCGCTTCGACAAATTTTGTCAGGGATAAATTTAATATTTCCGCGGATTTGTTTGAACGTCCCCCGAAATCCAGCCGGATAACCGGATGCTGCTGCGTCCAATCCCAATGGTCATAGATATACAGCCCCTCAAACAATGGTTTATTTCCTTTGAAAATTTCTTCCAGCGTACTTACCAGCAATGATTTGCCGAAGCGACGCGGACGGGAAAGGAAAAACGGCTTACCGGAAGTGATCATTCGATGAATATCTTCGGTTTTGTCGATATACAAATAACCTTTGGTACGCAATTCGCTGAATGTTTGTATGCCTATGGGTAACTTTTTCATGAGTTGCATGTTTTTTGCAAAATTACATGAAAATCTTACGATTTCCAATTATTTTTCGTAATTTCGCGCCTGATTTACAATTTTTTAAAATTTTACAACATGAGAAAATGGCGGGTGGAAGATTCGGCCGAATTATACAACATTCACGGTTGGGGTTTGGATTATTTTTCCATTAACGAGAAAGGACATATTACGGTTACTCCCAAAAAGGGAAGCGCACAAGTCGATCTGAAAGAATTGATGGACGAATTGGTACTCAGGGATGTAGAGGCGCCTGTTTTATTACGTTTTTCGGATATCCTGGATAATCGTATCGAAAAAATTTCCAATTGTTTTAAAGTTGCTGCGGAAGAATACGATTACAAATCACAGAATTTTATTATCTATCCGATAAAAGTTAATCAGATGCGTCAGGTGGTGGAAGAAATTGTAAGCCATGGAAAAAAATTCAACATCGGACTGGAAGCCGGCTCAAAACCGGAATTACACGCTATATTGGCGATTAATACGAGTCCCGATTCTCTGATTATTTGTAACGGCTATAAGGACGAGGATTATATTCAACTGGCGCTTCTGGCTCAGAAAATGGGCAAAAGGATTTTTATCGTTGTGGAAAAATTAAACGAGCTGATACTTATCGCCGAATTAGCCAAAAAATTGAAAATCCGTCCCAACATCGGAATCCGTATCAAACTGGCAAGCGCGGGAAGCGGAAAATGGGAAGAATCGGGCGGCGACGTCAGCAAATTCGGACTTTCGTCGAGTGAGCTTTTAGATGCACTTGATTTTCTCGAAAAAAACAAAATGGAAGATTGCCTGAAGCTGATTCATTTCCATATCGGTAGTCAGGTAACTAAAATCCGCCGCATCAAAAACGCTTTGCGCGAGGCTTCACAGTTTTACGTGCAATTGCGTCTTTTGGGTTATTCCGTCGATTTTGTGGATATTGGCGGAGGTTTAGGCGTAGATTATGACGGTACGCGCTCGTCGGGAAGCGAAAGCAGCATGAATTATTCGATTCAGGAATATGTCAACGACTCCATTTCTACTTTGGTGGATGTTTGCATTAAAAATAACATTCCGCAGCCGAATATCATCACCGAATCGGGGCGCTCATTGACCGCTCATCATTCCGTGCTGGTATTTCAGGTTTTGGAAACCACGACTTTACCGGAATGGAGCGAAAACGAAGAATTACCGGAAGATGCGCACGAATTGGTAAAAGAACTTTACAAATTGTGGGACGAAATGAACCAGCCCCGCCTGATTGAAACCTGGCACGACGCCCAACAAATCCGGGAAGAATCGCTCGACTTGTTCAGTCTGGGCATGTTGGATTTGATTACCCGCGCTCAGGTCGAAAAACTTTACTGGTCTATTGCCCGCGAAGTTCAACAGATGGCGATGAACATGAAACATGCACCCGAAGAACTCCGGAAAATTTCCAAAATGTTGCCCGACAAATATTTTTGTAATTTTTCCTTGTTCCAATCCCTGCCCGATTCATGGGCGATTGACCAGATTTTCCCGATTGTCCCGATTTCCAGGTTGGACGAAAAACCTGGACGTACAGCGACTTTACAGGATATTACCTGCGATTCGGACGGTAAAATCGACAATTTCATCAATATGATGAATTATACTTATCACCTGCCGGTACATGCTTTGAACAAGAAAGAACCGTATTATATCGGCGTATTTCTGGTGGGCGCTTATCAGGAAATATTGGGCGATTTGCATAATTTGTTCGGCGATACGAACGCCGTACATATTTCCGTGAATAAAGACAATTATCAGATAGAGCAAGTGATTGACGGAGAAACGATTGCCGATGTATTGGAATATGTGGAATACAGTCCGAAAAAAATGGTTCGCAATGTCGAATCCTGGGTAACGTCTTCTCTGAAAGAAGGTAAGATTTCTTTGGAGGAGGGGCGGGAATTTCTTTCTAATTACCGGTCGGGGCTTTATGGTTATACTTATTTGGAGTAAAATGAAAATAATATCATTCAACTTAAACGGAATCCGTTCGGCAATCAACAAAGGCTTGTTCGAATGGCTGGGACAGGAAAATCCCGATATTTTCTGCGTGCAGGAAACTAAAGCGCAGCCGGAACAAATCGACGGCCTGACTTTGCAAAATATTGGTTATGAGCACCAATTGATTCATTCGGCAGTCAAAAAAGGATATAGCGGCGTTGCCGTTTTCAGTAAACAAAAACCCGATTATTATTCCATCGGAATGGGTTTGCCCGATTATGATAATGAAGGACGAGTCATCCGCGCCGATTTCGGAGACCTCACTTTGGTGTGCGTTTACATTCCTTCGGGAACAACCGGCGAAGTGCGGCAAGCCGTTAAGATGCAATTTCTGGAAGCGTTTACGGAATACCTGCTGGAATTGAGGAAAACACGTCCAAATCTTGTGATTTGCGGCGATTACAACATCTGCCACAAACCCATCGACATCAATCACCCCGAACGACACACCAACGTTTCCGGTTTTTTGCCCGAAGAGCGGGAATGGTTTGACCGGTTCATCGAACTCGGTTTTGTCGATTCGTTCCGCGTATTCAACCGGGAACCGGACCAATACAGTTGGTGGAGCTTCCGCGCCGGTTCGCGACAGAAAAATTTAGGTTGGCGAATCGATTACCATATCGTTACCGAAAGCCTGAAACCGCGCCTCCAATCCGCAGCCATCCATCCGGAAGCCGAATTTTCCGACCACGCCCCTGTAATAGTAGAAATCACCTAATTCTCAATTCTCAACTCTCAATTCTCAATTCAAATGAAGACCTCCCGTTATCTGTTTATCATCACCGCGATTATCATCGCCATCGCTTCGGGATGGATAACGAATGTTCTGGTGAACGAACTGAAGGAAGAAGAACGCAAAAAAATCGAAGTGTGGGCGGAATCTCTTGCCCTGTTGATGTCGCAACCCGAATTTGAAAATTTAGACAAAGCGGTAGAAGACGCTTTCAACCGCTACAAGTCCCATTTGTTGAATATAATACAGGACAACACCACAATTCCTGTTATCGTTACGGATGAAACGGGTAATGTAGCCGACAAAAAGAATATTGAAGTCCCGGAACAAAATCCGGAGGAATACCTGAAAGAAAAAATAGAAAAATTTTCAAACCGACATGAGCCTATCGTAATACAATCCATAGAGGATATTAAAATCTACGTTTATTACGACGATTCTACCGTTTTGAAAAATCTGCAATTATTTCCGTTTGTGCAATTAGTCGTCGTTTTCATTTTCATCGCCGTTTCTTTCCTCGCATTGAACAGTACGAAGAAAGCCGAGCAAAACCGGGTTTGGGTAGGCCTGTCAAAAGAAACCGCCCACCAGTTGGGGACGCCGATTTCTTCCTTAATGGCATGGGTGGAATACTTGAAAGCCAAAGACATAGATTCCAACCTATTGACCGAAATGGATAAAGATGTTCAACGCTTGAAAACCATTGCCGAACGATTTTCCAAAATCGGTTCCCATGCGGATCCCGAACCGATGGATTTGGCCGAAGCCGTGTCTCATGCCGTCGAATACATGGGAAAACGGATTTCCTCGAAAGTAAATATCCAAACGGATTTCCCCAAAGAAACGGTTTGCGTATTGATGAACGAATCTCTTTTCGGCTGGGTAATCGAAAACCTCATCAAAAATGCGGTAGATGCTATGGACGGACAAGGTCAGATTACTATTTCCGCTTTTGTCAAAGGAAAGAAAGCCATTCTCGGCGTGAGCGATACGGGCAAAGGCATTCCGAAATCCAAGTTCGATGCCATATTCCAACCCGGTTACACGACCAAACAAAGAGGCTGGGGATTGGGATTATCGCTTGTCAGGCGCATTATTGAATCGTATCACAAAGGAAAAATCTTTGTGTATAAATCGGAAATCGGGAAGGGGACTACTTTTCGGATTGAGTTGCGGATGATTTGAATAATCAGGTATTAATCACCATAAATGTCGTAAACAATGCGGTTGTTAGCAGAAATTCGTCTTGAGTATCTTATGTCGTTTCCATTGGCAAGTGATTCCAGATGTCCTATTCCGGTTCTCGGATGTACAACAAGTTCGTTAAGTAAGCGGGAAAGTTTTTTGTACGCGATTGGATTAGATTTTTTATATTTTGCAACGACTTTCTCTGCATCATCAGAAAATTTTATAATATAACTCATAACGAATCAAGAAAATTGTTAAGTTCATCCAATGTTTTACATTCTGTTAAGTTATTATCCGGTTCATTAGTAACGAAAAGATTTATGTATTTTTTCCCTCTCCTCACTAAAACCTTTTTTTCCGCAAGGTCAAAATACTTTCTTTGGTTGTTCCTAAATTCTTTTGTTGAAACGATTAACATATTTCTAAATTTTTATGTATACAAGATGAGATTTTTATCTATCTTATTGTTTATCAATCATTTATTAATATTGATATCCTAAACAAATAATGCTTTGGAAACGAGCGAAGTTTTCTCGTTTGCTATGTTTTGCACTGTTTCAAATAACGCATGACCAAGGTAAACTATTTTTGATAACAAAAAAAATCATTAAAAAAATATTTTATTATTTTCTATGGTTTTCCATTAATTTCCTAATTCTAATTGATTTTTAACTAATTCGTAATATTTACCTTTTTTGTGTGTCAATGTTTCATGATTACCTTGTTCAACAATTTGTCCGTTATCAAGCACCACAATCTGATCTGCATTTTTTACCGTACTGAGCCGGTGAGCAATGATTAAAACCGTTTTTCCTTTGAAAAATTCCTGTAAATTATCATGGATTTTCTTTTCGTTTTCGGCATCAAGAGCAGAAGTCGCTTCATCAAAAAAAATATAATGGGGATTTTTGTAAATAGCGCGGGCAATTAAAATCCTTTGTTTTTGCCCTGAACTTATACCATTCCCCTCCATCCCTATTTGGTGTTCATAACCCATTGGTAAAGAAGAAACAAAATTTTCCAAATTAGCTAATTTTGAGGCATTTATAACTTTATTCATATCAACTGATTCATCACTGACAGCTATATTTTTTGCAATGGTATCCGAAAAAATAAAACCTTCCTGCATGACTACGCCACAATTTCTGCGCCAATTGCTTTCGCTCAATTCTTCTAATCTTGAGTTCCCTACAAATATTTCGCCTTTATTGGATGGATAAAAACCGAGTATTAATTTCAGTAAAGTAGTTTTTCCGCTGCCGCTTTTGCCGACAATAGCTGTAATTTTATTGGAAGATATAACCATATTAATATTGTCTAAAACTTTAGGCGATCGGATTCCATTATAATGAAAAGCTACACCGATTAGTTTTATATCCACATTGGCAGGAACCTTAGTTATTTTTTTGACTGACGAAGGTTCTTCATCCTCTATCTCTTGTATTTCGTTCAACCTTTCCAAACTAATTTTTGTGTCTTGAGTGGATTGGATAAAAGAAACAAATTGCGATACAGGCGCATTCATTTGTCCTATAATGTATTGGATTGCAAACATCATTCCCAATGAAATTGAGTCGTTCACAACTGCGCTTGCTGCAAGAAATGAAATAGTAACATTCTTTACCTGATCAATAAATATTGCTCCAACACTTTGTGTTTGAGCTAATGTCAAACCTCGAAGGCTAATATCATACAACCGCTTTTGGATTTGTTCCCATTCCCATTGTTTTTGTTTTTCACAGTTATTTATTTTTATTTCCTGCATTCCGGTAATGAGTTGAATAATAGTGCTTTGATTAGAAGCAGATTCCTGAAAGCGCATATAATCAATTTTTTTCCTTTTCTTTAGAAATAGAAATACCCAGGAAACGTAAAGGATGCTTCCTGCAATAAATATGATAAATATCAGATAATTATATTTAATTATGAAGCCTCCGTACACAAGGAGGGTAATAATAGCCATGATTAAACTGATGAGAACGCTCGTCAGAAAATTTTGAATTCGGGTAAAATCACCTATTCTCTGTGTTAAATCGCCTATTCGTTTCGAGTCGAAAAAAGCAATCGGCAACCGCATCAGTTTTCCTAAAAAATCAGATACGAGAGCTAAATTAACATTTATAGTTGTATGCAGCATTATCCTGTTTTTAATCAAATCGTTGACAGTTTGTCCTAAAGTAACGGCTAGCTGGGCAAAGAGGATTAAAACAATAAAATTTATATTTTTCCCTTCAACCCCTATGTCAATTATAGATTTAGACAAATAGGGAAATATCAGGTTTAGACAACTTCCTAATAATAAAGCAAATAATATGACAACTAATTTTTTCCAATAAGGTTTGATGTAATTTAAAAGATGATAAAAATTCAGTTTTTTACATTCATCAATTTCTTCGTTTTCATAAAATTGAGGTAATGGCTCAAACAACAAGGCAATTCCCATTTTATTTCCCAAATTGTTGTCAATAGAATACCAGCAATTTAAGAAATCATCCATATTGTATTTTAAGATTCCTTGAAGCGGATCGCCACAAATTACTTGATTATTTGAAATTTTATAGACTACGATAAAATGATTTTTATTCCAAGAAACAATACAAGGCAAAGAAATTTCACTTAGTTGTTCTATTGTTAATTTCATTCCATATGTTTTGAAACCGATTTTTTCTGCTGTGTCGCTAATATTTAATAAAGATGTGCCGGAACGGGTTAAATTTGATGCTTTTTTCAAATAATTTAAGGAATAGGATTTGCCATAATATTTAGCAACCATTCTTACACAAGTTGGGCCGCAATCACGCGAATCACGTTGTATATAAGAAGGATAATTCATAATCAAAGTAATATTTTTTCATTTATGTAATAATCCGCTTTAAAATCCGATACTTTATCAAAAAGCAAAGAATACAGCCTGTTGTTTCTTACATCTTCTTTGTCAAAATCAAAAGAAATCCATCGAATAAAATCATGCACACTGTTTTCTTTTGCCCTACAAAAGATTGAATTCCATAAGAATAGCCCTAACCTGTATTTTCTATATTTTTCTACAATAAATGTTGCCCTTATGGAAACCTCATTATGCCCTCTTAAATCAACGACACTCCATGCAATCAAATTTTCATCATCGAAAACAAAGACAGATAAGTCCTTAAACATGTTTTCTATTGAATTTAATGGTAATAAACCGCCCGAAATAATTTTTTTTGATTGACAGTCAATAATACTTAATGTTCTGCCATCTAACGAACTACCCCATTTAATTTCAATGTTTTTTAAATGGTCGCGTATTTGGGAATTGAATTTTTCAGGAACAATATTATTCAAGAATTTACTCCTTTTTAATTTGATAGTAGTATAAGTATATTTCGCTTGTATAAAACCATTGTTCACAAAGAAATTATTACATCTATCAAGACTATGATTTAAGGAGTTATATTTCACAATAATTTTTGTTGAAGATATTGACGCCGAATATTTCTCTGCAAGTCTTAATAGTGCAGAGCCGATGCCTTTACACCTAAACAAGGGAAGAACATTGAAATAAATGATATGAATGTAGCCGTCAGCAGATTTGGATAATAGAAGTATGCCTATCATATTATTTCCGATAAAAGCCCCGAAACCGTTTGCGTAATTGATTATTTTAGAAATATCAATATTGAAAATACTCAAAACCTGAATATTATCTGACTGAAGCGTTAGTTCTTTATATTCAATTTTCATGAATCAAATCAGTTAAATTAAAAAGGAATGCCCGCAGAACATTCCTTCCTTAGGAAAACCCCATGCACATCTAAAAATAGATGTTTTAGCATCAATCTACTTAATTTTTAGCGAGTTGAACTTCAGTTTGAACTGAAACGCTATCATTATCGCTCCCGTTCATGTTTGTGATACACTGTTTTTTACAGCCGCAGTCACAAGCTCCGCCCTCAATAGAAAGCAACTGTTCATCCGATAATACTTGACTTTCACCAATTGACGGATTGTTTTTAAAGAAATCTTTGTTCTTCATCAAATAAAAAATTAAAAAGTTAAAAATTCCACAAATTAAGCCCTGTGGTTAAGGCTATATTTTAAAAACAAATATCATATTTCAATTCAGGAGCTTTCGGGCATCTTGGATCTGGATACAAATAATTATCCCAGCTATATCCTTTTACCACCATCTTCCAGCAAACGCCTTTTCCTTTCCGGCAATTATCGAAATCCTGACATGAAGAACATGGATTTGAATCTAGAAAATCATTTTGTTGGAGATTCCATAAATTGACAGCTTTTTCAGAGTTCCATACATCACAAATACTTGATTCTGCCAAATTTCCAATAATAAAATGCTCGTTCCAATACAATTCTTCGCATATTGTTACATTTCCATCAGGCAGGATAACAAAACCATCTACGTTACCAGTACAAAGACTGCGCTCTTTAAACTCAGTATAATTACAAATATCCGATTTATTAATGTTTTGATTATCAAATACTATTTCAAAATAGTTCTTTTTTCTCTCTTCATTAATATATTTTATAATTTCACTTGTTTGCTCCATTTCCGGTTTTATTGTATGATACTCATTTACAGGCTTGTATAGTGTAACTCCTATTAGAGAAATCATATATCTCTTAACATGTTTCAAAGTTTTAAGGAAACGAATTACTTCCCCAATATTTTCAGGAGTCAAAGTATATCTTGTATGCGTACCCTTAATAATCATTTTAATACCTTTTGAATCAATATATTGCAATGAATTCTTCATTTTGTCAATATATGAACTGTTTACATTTAAATTATTGATTTGAATTTCAGGGTTTAATGAATCTAAGGAAATCTGAATTTCCTTCATTCCCACATCATACAAGGTATCTACCATAGTTTTTGTTAATGGAATTTTTGTAGAAATATATGGAGAAAAACCATTTATTAAGAGACTTTTTAGTATTATATTCCAGTCTTTGTGAAGGAATAATTCTCCGCCTGAAATATCAAAATTTTCTATCTGCATTGATTTAGCTTCATCAATTATTTGCAATATTCTATCGGTTGGCAAGGGGGTGTATTTTTTTTCTCGATTAGCATAGCAGTAAATACAATCTGTTACACAAGACAGATTAACTATCAATAAGATAGAGTTAGGTATTGAAAATCTTATCCTTTTAAAATTATAAGGAAGGCCTAAAATGTACTGATTACAATTAATATCTTCTCTTACAAAATGGTCGTCATGATATACCAATATTTTCTTTGGGAATGAAAAATATTGTCCGTCGTATTCTGTTGTTACTTCTTTTTTATTTTCTATGAAAACAGAAATTACATCCATAGCCTTATCTTCTGAAACATCAAATAATTTATTGATTTCCAACAGATATTCAGGTAATGTTTTATTTCCTTTGAATATTGAAAATAATACGGCATACATTGGATGAATAAATCTAAAGAAACTGCGATTTTTGTTGCTTGACATTAAAATAACTCTATCAATATCAGCTCTTAGCCTGTATTCCGGATTAAAAACTATTTTCCTTTCAATATATGAATCTTGCATAATTCTTTTATATTTAGACGATACAAAACTAAGTATGTATTTTGATTTACTAAAAATATAATATTTTAATATTCATCAACTCATATTGTAAAGTTTCACATTTTACAATTATTATTGTTGAAAATTATAATGATTAATGAAATTTTTTTACCTTTGCATAAACTTTTTAATTTTTTTATGGCAACATTGGGAACAAAACTACGTAACTTGCGGGAATACCAGAGAATGTCGCAGAAAGAAATTGCCGACATTATCGGCGTTTCACAAAATGCTTATAACCAATGGGAAAGCGACAAATGCAAACCCTTGGTGGAAAACTTACTGAAAATATCTCAGCACTATAAGGTTGATATTAAAGAATTACTGGATGATAATGAAAAGATTAACCTGTCAGGCAATACAATAAAAGGCGAAAATAATATAATTGCCAATACTATTCCAACGATTAACATTCAATCTACCGTATTGATAGAAAAAGTTTTACAGATGCAGGAGCAAATTTCCAAATTGCTTGAATCGCAATTTCGGCTAATAGAAGAATTACTGAATAAAAAATAATCATTACTTTGTTGAAAATCTACCTGTATCCAATGAACCGCTTTTCGCTTTATCCTCAATCTTCTCTCCGCCCTTAAATTTATATATAAACGAAATCTGAACATATTGGCTGTTACGATAACTGTGTTCCCTGCTGTAATTACCACCAAAATACATTTCTCTGAAAGTCTTGTTTGAATGAAAAATATCATTAACATCCAGCGACAATGACCATTTGTTTTTTTTAGAATTGTAATAAATTCCTGCATTCATCAGCCACCGGGT
>JAISXN010000070.1 GCA_031270525.1 Candidatus Symbiothrix sp.
TTGGAACTTTTTTCCCCGGCAACAAACAAAATCAAATCGTGACGCGCCGCAAATTCCCTGATAAACGGTATCCGGTTGGCCACCTGCCGGCAAATCGTATCGAAATATCTGAAATCAACGCTCTTATGAATACGGGTTTGAATTTCGGCTACAATTTCCTTGAAATCATGCACCGACATCGTAGTCTGGGAAAACAAATATATATTTTTGTTGAAATCCAATAAATCCAAATCCGTTATCTTCTCTATGACAATGGCTTTACCATCGGTTTGCCCGACCAGACCATTGACTTCGGCATGACCGCTTTTCCCAAATATAACAATTTGTGAATCAAGCGGATTCATTTCTTTGTAATGTTTCAGAATTTTCTTTTGCAGTTGTAAAACCACAGGACAAGTAGCGTCGATAATCCGTATGGAGTTTTGTCCGGCAGTTTTATAGGTAGAGGGAGGTTCGCCGTGCGCACGCAAAAGCACCCGCTTATCGTGCATGTTTTTCAAATCTTCATGATTAATCGTACGTAAACCTTTTTTCTGCAAACGAGCGACTTCCTGGCTGTTGTGCACAATATCGCCCAGACAATAAAGCTCTCTATCTATTGTCAGTTCTTTTTCAGCGCTTTGAATCGCATTTACTACGCCAAAGCAGAAACCCGAACTTTTATCAATTTCAACTATTCGCATTGTACAGTTCGTTAGAAAAGAGATAGAGACAAGATAATAACCTTGTCTCTACGATACGTTGCGGAGGTAGGACTCGAACCCACGACCTCCAGGTTATGAGCCTGGCGAGCTACCAACTGCTCCACTCCGCGATTTTGAGCTGCAAAGGTACGGCTAATTTTTGTAACAAGCAAATTTTTTATTCTTTTTATTTTATTTTCTTGGCAATCATTGCATTTTGTACTAACTTTGCGCTCGAAATATTAAGGTCTTACAATATGTCTGAAGTAGTCGTAAAAACCAGAGACAGACTCATTGAAGTCGCTCGCCAATTGTTTGCCCGTATCGGAGTGGATAATACAACTATGAATGATATTGCCACGGCTTCCGAAAAGGGCAGGCGAACTTTATATACTTATTTCAAAAGCAAAACCGAAATTTATAACGCTGTTTTACAGTCGGAACTAAAAATCCTGTACGATTCCCTGGAGGCAGTCGCAAAAAAAAATTTGCCGGCCGACGAGAAGATGGTCGAATATATCCATATCCGCTTGGAATCTACCGGAAAAGTAGTTTACAGGAACGGAACTTTGCGCGCTTACTTTTTCAGGGACACGCGCCGCGTGGAATCTGCCCGCAAAGCGTACGACGAAAGGGATTTCAAAGTAATCAAAGGTATTCTCGAAGAAGGAATCGAGCAAGGTATTTTTGAAATTTCCAATTCGACAAGGACTGCCCTTATTTTGCAGAATGTCATGAAGGGAATGGAAATACCTTATATTAGAGGAATAATTAATGGCTTTTCTCCGTCGGACAGCAGTGAAGCAAATTCTATTATCGACTTGTTATTCAACGGAATAAAAAAACATAAAACAACATAATCAATTAAAACATGACCAAATTATTAGAAGGAAAAACAGCGATTGTTACCGGCGCCGCACGCGGAATCGGAAAAGCAATCGCCCTCCGGTTTGCCGGCGAAGGTTGTAATATTGCTTTTACGGATTTAGCGATTGATGACAATGCAAAAGCGACTGAAGAAGAAATCGCCGCTTTGGGCGTGAAAGTAAAAACATACGCTTCCAATGCCGCCGGTTTTGACGATACGCATACGGTAGTGAATGAAATTGTGAAAGATTTCGGACGAGTTGATATTCTGGTCAACAATGCGGGAATCACCCGCGACGGCTTGATGATGCGTATGTCGGAACAACAATGGGATTCGGTTATTAACGTGAATCTGAAATCGGCTTTCAACTTTATCCACGCTTTAACTCCTGTGATGATGAAGCAAAAAGCCGGAAGTATTATCAATATGAGTTCGGTAGTCGGCGTTCATGGAAACGCAGGACAAGCCAATTATTCGGCGTCCAAAGCCGGAATGATCGGATTGGCGAAATCAATAGCCAGAGAATTGGGTTCGCGGGGAATCCGCGCCAACGCTATTGCTCCGGGATTTATCATCACTGAAATGACTCACCAGTTGTCGGATGAAGTGCGGGACGAATGGATCAAACAGATTCCGTTGAGACGCGGCGGAACACCCGAAGACGTCGCCGACGCCGCCTTATTTTTGGCTTCCGACCTTTCGTCGTATGTTACCGGACAAGTTATTCAAGTGGATGGAGGAATGAACACTTAATTAATTGAGAGTTGAGAATTGAGAATTGAGAATGATGTCCCTAAAATTCTTAATTCTCAACTCTCAATTCTCAATTCTCAATTCTCAATTCATCATGACTGTTATTTATGAAGACAATCATTTGATTGCAGTGAACAAGACAACTTCGGAGATTGTTCAGGGCGATAAAACGGGTGATACTCCGCTCTCCGAAACGGTAAAGCAATGGTTGAAGGATAAGTATCAAAAGCCGGGAAACGTTTTTGTTGGAGTGCCTCACCGCTTAGACCGTCCGGTTTCGGGGGTGACGCTTTTTGCCAGGACAAGCAAAGCGCTGGAACGGATGAACGAAATGTTCCGCCAAGGCGAAGTAAAAAAAACGTATTGGGCTATCGTTGCAAATCAACCGCCGGAAACGGAAGGAGAGCTGGTACATTATTTGGTTCGCAACGAGAAACAAAATAAATCGTACGCTTACGACAAAGAAAAGCCGGATTCGAAAAAAGCCGTTTTAACTTACCGGTTAATAGCTCAATCGGAAAGGTATTATTTGTTGGAAATTGACCTGAAAACGGGTCGTCATCATCAAATCCGGTGTCAGTTGGCGAAAATCGGTTGCCCGGTTAAAGGCGATTTGAAATACGGATTCAGTCGTTCCAATCCCAACGGAGGAATCAGTCTTCATGCGCGGAAAGTAGCGTTTATTCATCCGGTTTCGAAAAAGGAAATTGAGATTGTCGCTCCTGTGCCGGAAGAAAAAATTTGGGAAATATTAACATAATAAATTATGGAAAATGTAGTATTCTCAAAATACACAGAAGATTTTGTTCGCGCCGCCTTGGATTATTGTGTCCTGATGGAAAAAACCAAGCCGGCCGAAAAAAAATTATTTGTCGGTAATATGGTAAAGGTTTTGCCTTTATTGTATTTAAAAGTATCTATTATTCCGCCGGTTATGGAAGATTATGAGTCAAGATTGGAGATAAAAGTTACAGAAGAAATGTACGATCGGGTCAGGGAAAATATAGCCAACCTTCTTGGTGAAGACGATTTATACCTGGAAACATTTCATCCGGATATAAAACTGAGCGATTCGCCCGTTGCGGTAAAAATTTCGGAAGATTTGGCAGATATTTACCAGGATTTAGGTAACTTTATCGCCGTATTCAAAAACGGACAAAAAGAAACTATGAATGATTCGTTGATTCTTAGTATCCGGAATTTCGAAAAATACTGGGGACAGAGATTAGTAAACGCTTTGCGTGCGTTACATTTTATAAAATACAAGGACAACGATTTCGAAGATTAAACAGAAGTGGGAAAGAGTATAACAAAAGAAGAAATTTCGGGTTTTGAAGTTGAAGAATTTCAAGGAAAAATTCATGTAATTGATAATCTCGTAGATTCGGAAAAGGCCGTTCACTATTTATCCCAATTCAAGATCTTGGGTTTTGATACCGAAACCCGCCCGTCGTTTACGCGGGGACTTCTTCGTAATGTTGCTTTGGTTCAGATTTCCACTTTCGATACTTGTTTCCTGTTTCGTTTGAACGGAAGCGGTTTTCCGCCGTCGCTCATCAAATTACTGTCTAATCCGGAAATACTTAAAATCGGCTTGTCCTTGAGAGACGATTTTTTGAGTATGAGCCGCCTCCTGAAATTTTCTCCGAAAGGATTTGTCGATATACAGAAAATCGTTCAGAAACATGACATTGAAGACCTCAGTTTGCAAAAAATCTATGCCATCATTTTCCGGAAAAAAATATCCAAAAGCCAGCGATTAACAAATTGGGAAGCGGAAAAATTGTCCGAAGCCCAGAAAAAATATGCAGCCTTAGACGCTTGGGCTTGTTTGAAAATATACGAATACCTATGTCCTACAAAAAACTATACTTGAATCCCGGCAAAGAAGAATCTTTGAAACGATTCCATCCCTGGGTATTTTCGGGCGCTATTCATCACGCTGAAGGCCGTCCCGAAGAAGGCGAAATCGTTGAAATTTATGATTCCCGGAAAAATTTTCTGGCAACGGGACATTGTCAAATCGGTTCGATTGCCGTCCGCGTATTGAGTTTTAAGCAAGAAGAAATCAACGAAGATTTTTGGAAAAAACGTTTTGAAACCGCTTGGACCTTGCGCCGGAATTTAGGTTTGAATAAACCGCACAACAATACTTTCCGCCTGATACACGGAGAAGGTGACAATATGCCGGGTCTGATTGCAGATATTTACGGCAAAACAGTTGTGATGCAAGCCCATTCTCCGGGAATGCACCTGGCTCGCTTCGAATTGGCGTCTGCTTTGAAAGAAATAATGGGCAATTCCATCGAAAATATCTATTACAAATCCGAAAGCACGCTTCCCTTCAAGGCCGGATTGGAGGCTGAAAACGGCTATCTCACCGGCGGGCAAAATGTTTCAGGTATTGCCCTCGAAAATGGTTTGCAATTCAAAGTCGATTGGGAAAAGGGCCAAAAGACAGGTTTTTTCATCGACCAAAGAGACAACCGGAGTTTGTTGGAAAAATACGCCGAAGGGCGGAATGTCCTGAATATGTTTTGTTATACCGGTGGTTTTTCGTGCTACGCCTTGCGTGGAGGCGCAAAAAAAGTACATTCGGTCGACAGTTCTTCCAAAGCCGTTGATTTGACCAACGAGAATGTCGCATTGAACTTCCCGGATGAAACGCGCCACCAAGCCTTTGCGGAAGATGCTTTCAAATATCTGGAAAAGACGGATGCTTCGGCCTACGATTTGATTATTCTTGACCCGCCTGCTTTTGCTAAACATCGCAAGGTATTGAAAAATGCCCTGCAAGGCTACAGGAAATTGAATATGATAGCCATTGAAAAAATCCGTCCGGGAGGAATTATCTTTACTTTTTCCTGTTCCCAAGTTGTTACAAAAGAAGATTTTAGACTTGCAGTGTTCAGTGCGGCGGCACAAACCGGCAGAAATGTTAAAATCCTGCATCAATTGACGCAACAAGCCGATCATCCGATAAATATATATCATCCTGAAAGTGAATATATTAAAGGACTTGTCCTGCGGGTCGAATAGTTTAATAATGTTAAACATAGTTAAAAGTGCATTTTTTT
>JAISXN010000184.1 GCA_031270525.1 Candidatus Symbiothrix sp.
TCGGCCATCGCTTCAATATCCCAATAATCGGTTTTGATGGCTTTGTTGAGAATCTCGGCGCAACCCGACTGTTTGGAAATAATTGTCGGCACTCCGCATTGCATGGCTTCCAAAGGTGAAATTCCGAAAGGCTCCGATACGGAAGGCATTACATACACATCGCTGGATTTCAGGACTTCATAAACCTGTTTCCCTTTCATAAATCCGGTAAAATGGAACTTGTCGGAAATATTTCTCTGCGCCGCCAGACGAATCATCTGATTCATCATATCTCCGCTTCCGGCCATGACAAAACGCACATTATCGGCTTTCTTCAAAACGCGTGCAGCCGCTTCGACAAAATATTCCGGTCCCTTTTGCATGGTAATACGTCCTAAAAACGTAATCACTTTATCCTTTGTGCCTTTTTTGGAAACCAGCGTTTCAATTTCTGCGTCCAACGGTTCGACGGCATTGTGAACGGTTGTTACTTTTCGCGGATTCTGATGGTATTTTTCAATAACCGTATTCCGTGTTAAATTACTGACGGTAAGAATATGATCGGCATGGTCCATACCGTCCTTTTCAATGGCATAAACCTGAGGATTCACGTTGCCGCGGCTCCGGTCGAAATCGGTAGCATGAACATGGATAACCAAAGGTTTTCCGGTAATCGTTTTGGCATGGATTCCCGCCGGATAAGTCAACCAATCATGGGAGTGGATAATATCCATCTCGACGGTACGCACAATAACGCCGGCTACAATGGAATAGTTATTGATTTCCTCCATCAGATTGGAAGGGTAACGTCCCGAAAATTCGAGGCAACCCAAATCATTCGTAGGATAATAACTGAAATCCGCATAAATGTGGTTTCTCAAATCGAAATACAGTTGGGGATTCATTTGTTTGCCGATCCGGTGATTAACATGATCCCACGAAAGGTCTTTCCATACGATGGGTGTATTGTTCATGCCGATGATACGGAGAAAACTCTGGTCTTCGTCGCCCCAAGGCTTTGGAATCACAAAGGTAATCTGCATATCTTCCTGCATCGCCATACCTTTGGTTAAACCGTAACTTGCCGTACCTAAACCACCTAATATATGCGGAGGAAATTCCCACCCAAACATCAAAGCTTTCATAAAAAATCTTAGTTGTAGTTTTCCAATAATTTTAAAACTCTCAGGATTGCCGCTACGTTCATGGCAAACGAAATGGCTCCGCGACTCTGAAACGGAGGATTCCCGTCGAACAGTTCCGAAAGGGTGCCGATACAATGCCTGCCCATTTCATCTTCCAAACCGATTAACATTCGTTCTACAAAAGAAATCCCGCTCATCTGATACAATCGCAAATAAGCTTCCAGATAAACGCCCAACAGCCAGGGCCAGGCAGTTCCCTGATGATAAGCCAAATCCCGTTCTTTCTGTGGTCCGACATAATAGGGACGGTAGCCTTCACTTTTCGGGCTAAGTGTGCGAACCCCTTTCGGCGTTAACAATTCTTTGGTGACAATATTCAAAACCGCTCGTTTTTGTTGGCGATCCAAAGGCGAATAGTCCAACGATATGGTAAACAGCATGTTGGGACGGACACTCCAATTAACATACGAACCGTCGATGTAATCAAATAAATATCCGTATCCGTTGACAAATGTTTCCAGAAATGAACGTCCCGTTCGACTTGCCATTTTCTCCAAAGCTTCGGCTCGTTCAACATCATCATTCTGTTTGGCTATCTCGGAACCAAATTTCAAAAGATTATACCATAACGCGTTAAATTCGACAATATATCCCGAACGAGGCACAATCGGTTTCCCCTCGCTGGTAGAGTTCATCCAGGTAATCGCCTTTTCCTTTCCGTCGGAATAGAGCAAACCGTTTTCTTCCAACAATAAATTGGGGTGATTATTTTCTTTAATATAATCAATGATGTCTTGAATCAATTCGCCGTACAAGGCATGACATTTGTCCGCACCCTGTGATTTGGCATATTGTTGAAAAGCCCAGCTTGCCCACAAAAGCACATCCGGCAAATCAATATCGGTAATTACCGGATCAAGCGAACCGTCTTTCATGAAATTACGAAGTGCGGGAATCGCTGTCCTTGCAATCTTTTCGAAACGTACAGGGTCGTCGATGGATAAAGTGCTACCCGGCAAGGCAATGAACAAATCCCGCGCCCGTACTTTGAACCACGGAAAACCGGCAATCAAATAGGCGTCATTTTCATTCGGACGGTGATAAAACTGTTGAGCTGCATTTTTCAAGCAGTTATAAAAACTGTTCCGCGGCGTTCTGCCGTCCTGTTCTTCTTTGAATTTTTGCGCTAAAACAGAAGGCTCTATAAATGTATCTCCTCCCGAAAAATAAACGGATTCCCCTTTTTCTATTTCCAATTCGAAATAACCCGGAACGTATAAATCTTCTTTGTAAGGATAACCTCGTTCCATTTCTTTGAGATATTCGATGTTTTTGTTCCAAAGCGGCTGGAAAACAAAAGCCGGCGGTTTGCCGAACTGCATGTATAAATCGGGATAACCTCCATACATACAGGTTTTTATTCCATTCGTTATTTCCGAGTAATTTCTATTGACCTGTCCGTTTTCGACGGTTAAATCATTCACATTCCGGAAAGCCATAAGAGGTCTGAAACGCAAAGTCGTAGGCGAATGAGCATCCAGCAGAGTATATTTAATCAAAATCCGGTTCTCAAACGTAGAGAATAATTTTTCTTTAGCCAGAATTACCCCGCCCACCCGGTAAAGAGTCCGGGCATTTGTATCCACATCATATTCCCGGATATACTTATGTCCGTTCGGGCTGAAATGATTATTGTCGTATTGGTGCAAACCAAGATTAAATTCCGCGCCGTGTTGAATCACAGTCGCGTCCAGAGATGAAAGAATCACATGATTGTCTTTGTCCAACGAAGGAACAGGTATAACGAGCAAGCCGTGATACTTCCGCGTATTGCAATCCACAATCGTACTGGAATGGTAAGCGCCTCCACGATTTGT
>JAISXN010000017.1 GCA_031270525.1 Candidatus Symbiothrix sp.
GAATTTGGCGGCGCCTATATCCCGGAAATCCTCTATTCCAACGTAGAGAATCTGAAAAACGTTTATTTGAAAATTCTTGAAGACCCGAAATTTCAGGAAGAATTTCATGCATTGTTGCGTGATTACGTAGGCCGCCCATCCCCGCTTTATTTTGCCAAACGCCTGTCGGAAAAATATGGTTGCAGGATTTACCTGAAACGGGAAGACCTGAATCATACCGGCGCTCACAAAATCAATAACACCATCGGACAAATTCTCTTGGCGCAACGAATGGGTAAAACCCGCATCATTGCGGAAACCGGTGCAGGCCAGCATGGGGTGGCTACCGCAACCGTCTGCGCCCTGATGAATATGGAATGTATCGTTTATATGGGTAAAACCGATGTGGAACGACAAAAATTAAACGTCCGGAAAATGGAAATGTTAGGCGCAAAAGTGTTCCCGGTAACCAGTGGAAACATGACCTTGAAGGATGCGACCAACGAAGCGATCCGCGATTGGTGCTGCAATCCGGCCGATACACATTATATTATCGGTTCGACGGTCGGACCTCACCCTTATCCCGATATGGTTGCCCGACTGCAATCGGTTATCAGCAAAGAAATTAAAGTGCAACTGCCGGAAAAAGAAGGCCGGGATTATCCCGATTACCTCATCGCTTGTGTAGGCGGAGGCAGCAATGCCGCCGGTACCATCTACGAATACCTGAACGACCTCAGGGTAAAAATCGTTTTGGCGGAAGCTGCCGGCAAAGGCGTTGATTCGGGAGAATCGGCGGCAACCATTCAATTGGGAACGGTTGGAATCATTCACGGCGCAAAGACCTTGCTGATGCAGACCGATGACGGACAAATCGAAGAACCTTATTCCATCTCGGCCGGACTAGATTACCCGGGCATAGGTCCCATGCACGCCAACCTGGCAAAAACCGGACGTTCGGAAGTTCTGTCTATCGACGATGACGAGGCTTTGGAAGCCGCTTTTGAACTGACCCGGATGGAAGGAATTATCCCTGCTCTCGAATCGGCTCATGCTTTGGGCGTTTTCAGGAAAAAACAATTCAAATCGGATGATGTTGTTGTGCTTTGCCTGTCGGGAAGAGGAGATAAGGATATCGAAACGTATATTTCAAATGCCCCCTGAAAAATTAACTGTATAAATAAAGTCATGAAAAGAATTTTGTTTTGTTTATTGCTGACCGTTAATCTATTGCCGATATTCGCACAAGAAAAAGAATATGACATCGTCGTTGACCGCAACGGACGCGGAAATTTCCGCACCATTCAGGAAGCTATCGAATCAATCCGCGCTTTCGACCCGAAAGGAACGGTTACCGTTTTTATCCGCAATGGCGTCTATAAGGAAAAATTGGTATTGCCGACATACGTTTGCAATGTGCATCTCATCGGCGAAAGTCGCGATAAAACCATTATTACTTACGACGACCACGCTAATATTAACCAAATGGGCACTTTTCGCAGCTATACTTTTTTGATACGCGGAAATGATATTACGCTGGAAAACCTGACTGTTGAGAACTCCGCCGAACAGTTGGGACAAGCTGTCGCCTTGCATCTGGAAGGCGATAGAATTATTGTCCGCAATTGCCGGATATTGGGAAACCAGGATACGATTTATGCCGGACGGGATAATTGCCGGCAATATTTCGAAAACTGTCATATCGAAGGAACAACCGATTTTATTTTCGGTCCTTCGACCTGTTGGTTTGAAAAATGTCAAGTCCTTAGTAAACGAAATTCTTACATCACGGCGGCGAGTACGTCCGAAAATAATATTTACGGTTATATCTTTAATCAATGTGACATCTCTTTAGCAGAGGATGTTACGAGCGTTTATCTGGGACGTCCCTGGCGTCCGTATGCCATGACATTGTTCATGAATTGCCGTTTGCCGGAAGGTATAAATCCGCAAGGCTGGGATAACTGGCGGAATCCGGAAAATGAAAAGACCGCCCGCTACATGGAATACAACAATTCCGGTGCGGGAGCAGCTACCGTTCAGCGGGTCAGATGGGCAAAAACCCTGACGGATAAAGAAGCTGCGGTTTATACACTGGAAAACGTAATGAAAGGTTGTGATGGTTGGAAAATAAACAATTAAGAATCAATAAATACATAACAAAATGATAATGAAAAAACAATTATTTTTCTGCTTTATTCAGGCTTGTCTGATTACATTTAGCATACAACCCTGCATTTCCCAGGTCTGGGTATCCGATTTGGGCAATGGGAATTATAAAAATCCTGTTTTGTTTGCCGATTATTCCGACCCTGATGTATGCCGCGCCGGCAATGATTATTATATGACGGCTTCGTCTTTCAATTGCATTCCCGGTTTGCCGGTTCTACATTCTAAGGATTTGGTGAATTGGACGATTATTGGCGCCGCCCTTCCGAAATTGACTCCCGAAGATGCTTTTTCGCGTCCCCAGCACGGTAACGGAGTTTGGGCGCCGGCAATCCGTTATCATAACAAAGAATTTTACATTTATTACGGTGATCCCGACCAGGGCATTTTCATGACGAAAACCAAAAATCCGGCCGGCGAATGGGAAACGCCAATCTTAGTCAAAGCCGGTACCGGTTTGATTGACCCTTGTCCGTTTTGGGACGATAAAAATCAGGCATATTTGGTGCACGGTTTTGCCGGAAGTCGCGCCGGCATCAAAAGTTTGCTGGCTATCAACCGGTTAAGTCCCGACGGCAAAGAAACTGTTGGGTCAGGTAAAATCGTTTACGACGGACACGGCGTCGATGAAACGATTGAAGGTCCGAAACTCTACAAACGTAACGGTTATTATTATATTTTTGCGCCGGCAGGAGGCGTCGCTACGGGTTGGCAAGTCGTTTTGCGCTCCAAAAACATTTTCGGTCCCTACGAACGGAGAATAGTGATGGCGCAAGGAAATACCCCTGTCAACGGTCCGCATCAGGGGGCGTGGGTGGACACAAAAACCGGCGAAGACTGGTTTATTCATTTTCAGGATAGAGAGGCTTTCGGTCGCGTGGTGCATTTGCAGCCGATGCTATGGAAAAACGACTGGCCGGTCATTGGCGAAGACCCTGACGGAGACGGTTGCGGACAACCGGTATTGACTTTCCGGAAACCCGGTGTTAAACAAGTTTATCCGGTTGTTACGCCGGCGGAAAGCGATGAATTTTCCTCCGCCCGGCTGGGTCTGCAATGGCAATGGCACGCCAATCCGATGGATTGGTGGAGTGTGCCGGATCCTGCAAAAGGCGTACTGAGCCTGTATTCCGTTCCTACCGATTACAACAGAAATTTGTGGGGGTCCCCGAATTTGTTGTTGCAAAAATTCCCTGCCGATAGTTTTGTAGTAACTGCTAAAATTACTTTTATTCCTTCGCCCAATATAAAAGGCGAACGCACAGGATTGGTTGTAATGGGTTTGGATTATGCTTCGTTACAGTTGGAAAACACGGATTACGGCATAGTTCTTTCTCAAAATGAATGTTTAAAAGCCGGTGAAAACGGCATAGAAAAAATGAATGTAGCCGTCAGATTGGAAGACAATACGGTTTATCTGCGGGTAAAAGTGCAGGCCGACGCTTCCTGTACATTCGGTTTCAGCCGGGACGGCGAAAACTTTACCCCTTTGGGAAATGTTTTTACTGCCCGTCCGGGGAAATGGATTGGCGCGAAAGTCGGTTTGTTTTGCAACCGGCCGGTACGAAATAATGACGGCGGCCGGGTAGAAGTTGATTGGTTCCGGATTCAACCTGATTTTTAATTGAGAATTGAGAGTTGAGAATTGAGAATGAGGAATTTACATCTTTTAATTTTTAATTCTCAATTCTCAACTCTCAATTCTCAATTAAAACAGGGTAATCTCCTCGCTCTTGATCCACCCGACATTTCCATCGGCGGTTTCAATCTCATTCCAATTACCGATTTTGCTTTTCAGTTTCACTTTGGCGCCTTCGTGGAGGATAAACAAATCCGTTCCGCTATCGGACGGTGAACTTTTGATGGTGGTAGTCGGAACAAAAATAATGGCGCTATCGCGTTGCGTCAAACTTTTCTTTTGGTTGTAAGCAAAAATATTTCCGGAAATTGTCAATACAAGCAGACAGATTCCAGCATAAAAGCCCACTTTTTTGATGGATATTTTGCGTGAAAAGAAAAAGAGAAACAAACAGCCAATCAATAGGATGAAGCATGTAATAGCGAATTTGCTCCAGGCGTCGGTACTCAGACTGTCTTCAATAGAACGAACCCAGGAAGTAAGGAAAAATTCCCCGATAGGCTCGATTTTATCAACGGTTTTCAGTTTGGCAATTTCCAGATTGAAACGAATATCGCCGTTTCCGGGTTCCAGGAGCAAGGCGCGTTCGTAATTCAAAATGCTCGGCGCGATTTTGTTTGCTTTGTAATAACTGTTGCCCAGGTTGTAATAAACCGTTGCCGATTGTCCGTTCTCTTTCAGGGCGGCTTCGTAAAATTCGGCAGCTTTTGCATAATCGCCTTTGGCGTAAGCGTCATTGGCCGATTGAAGTAAATCTTGCGCCGGCAACTTAACTGCCGCGAATATAATTGTTATCAGGATAAAAAACATTTTCTTCATTTTCTTAGCCTTTATTTTTTGATTGTACTTTCCATTTTATCTATCGCTTTGATGGTCGAATGATACAACTCGTCCATCGCTCCGCTTCCCTGTGAAGGCGCAAACCGTGCAAATTCCGCCGTGTCGAGAATATTCCTGAAATCGTTGATCAGGTTTTCATCCATGCCGTATTGGGTGAGATTGGCTTCAACATTGTCTTTGGTCAAAGCCGAAACCGGAATGTTCAATTTATCACTCAGATAGCCCCAAACGGCTTTTAACGTTTCGTCGTAGAAAGCTTCTTTTTTGTTTTCATTCAAATATTTAGCGGCAGTTTTTAAGCGTTTGGACGCCACTTTATTGGCTTTTTTGGTACGTACCAAAGCAATATTGGCATTTTCGGTCGCTTGTTTCCGGTAAATGATGAACAGAACGATAAACAACAGAGCCGGAATGATATAGAACAGATAATAATTGAATGTCCCGAAGAAAAACGAACCTTTGTGGAAGTTGTAATTGCCTGTTTTGATATACCGGACGTCTTTACCTAAGAAACGAATATCTTCTTTGTTCGTTGTACTGATGATGGGAGCTGCGTTTCCGCTTCCGGTTGCTCCCTGTTCGACCTGCAATTTATATTCTTCCGTACTCGATGTTTTGTAAGTTCCCGATTTCAGGTCGAAATAAGAAAATTCGACCTTGGGAATAGTAAAATTGCCGGCATAACGCGGAATGGCGCTGTATTCAATGGATTTTGTCCCGCTGACGCCCGATTTCGTAACTTTGGTTTTCGTATCGACAGTGGGGTCATACACCTCAAAATCGTTTGGGAAGATAACTTCCGGATTCTTAATCAATTTAATATTTCCGCTTCCGGAAATGTTTAGCTTTACGGTAACAGCGTCGTCTGTCTTTACATTCTTGGAACTTATGGACGAATTTATTGTATATTCGCCGACAGCGCCCGAAAAAGAAGCCGGTTTTCCCGCTGTGGGCAACGGTTTTACATTGATTGTTGCCGGCGCTGACGTCAATGACCTCTTAACGTCGGAATAGGTATCGAAAAAATCGTCGAAAAAGCTTCTGACTCTTTGCTGGGAACGGATGCGGGCAATTATATCGAATTTACCCGAACCAATGGTAATTTTCCCGGAACGTTGCGGATACAAAACGGTTTGTTTGATAATGGCGGTGCGGTAGTTGCGGCCATTGTAAGGCTCAAGATTCATTTGGGTATTCGAGCCTAAATCTATTTCCTGAGAAATAAATCCTTCAAATTCAGGGAATTTTACATTTTCAAAACCGGAGATATCTACCAAAGAATATAATTTGAAAGTAACCAGAAAACCTTCGTTTTCATAAACGGAATTTTTGGATACGTGCATCACAATGAATACGTCTTT
>JAISXN010000033.1 GCA_031270525.1 Candidatus Symbiothrix sp.
GGAGAGTGCGCCCAGTTATGCCGGTTGCCCTACACTTTGCAAGACGCAACCGGGAAAGTCTTAGTCCGGAACAAACATTTGCTTTCGACAAAAGACTTGAATCAATCCGAAAACCTCGAAAAATTGCTGGACGCCGGCGTCTCTTCCCTGAAAATCGAAGGACGATTGAAAGAAACCTCCTACGTCAAAAACATTACAGCTTATTACCGGCAAAAATTGGATGCGATTTTTGAAAAAAGACCGGAATATGTCCGCGCTTCGTCAGGAACTACAACCCTGTTCTTTGTTCCTGATCCCGTTAAGAGTTTTAATCGCGGATTCACATCCTATTTTCTTCTCGGTAAAAGAGAAGCGGTTGTTTCTCCCGATACTCCGAAATTCATCGGCGAACCGGTAGGTAACGTCAAAAATTTGAGCCGGAATTTTTTCACAATTTCGGGACAAAAAACGATCCACAACGGTGACGGTCTTTGTTTTTTCAACAAACAAAAAAGATTGCAGGGATTTCTCGTAAACAAAGCAATTGCCGGAAAGATTTATCCGGCAGAAAAGCTTGCTCTCGACACAGGCGTAACTTTGTACCGGAATCTTGACCGGGAATTTGAAAAAACATTAGCCCAAAAATCGGCGGAAAGGAAAATAAATGTAAATTTCGTTCTGACAGACGAAGATTTCGGTTTCTGCCTGACCGCCACAGACGAAGATGCTTGTCAAACAGATGTTTTTGTTGCTTTTCCAAAAGATTATTCTTCGAAAAACCCCGAGGAAAATTGCATAAACCAATTATCTAAATTGGGAAATACGCCTTTCCAATTGGAGAAACTGACCATTAATTTTTTGGCGGACTGGTTTATTCCCTCCTCCGTTTTGAATAATTTGCGCAGGAGAGCTGTCGAAGACTTGTTAGCCGAGCGGAAAAACAATCATTTCCGTCCCGAAAGAAAAATCCCAACCCATTTACCTGTTTATCCGAAAATTCGTTTAAGCTATTTGGACAATGTAACCAACCGTAAGGCCCGGACATGTTACATCCACTCCGGCGTAAAAATCATAGCCCCGGCTTTTGAAAAAGAACCTCAGACCAATGTTCCTGTTATGTTTACCAAACATTGTATCCTTTACCAATTGGGTTATTGTAAGAAAGATAAAAATGCAAGAAACGATTTTGTAGAGCCGCTTTTTTTATTGTCGGGAAAAAAACAATTTAAACTGCAATTCGATTGTAGGCGTTGCGAAATGCAAGTCATAAATCAGTAACGGAGTACCCAATGCACAAAACCATTTATCCTCTTTTCCGGTAACTGATTAGCGCCCAACCGTTCAGGACAAACGCACAGATTCCCAGAGCCGCCAACTGCTGCCGGATATCCCAAAACCCGCTACCTTTCAGGAAAGTCATTCGCATGATTTCGATAAAATATCGCAAAGGATTGAAATAAGTAAACGTCTGCGCCCACTGCGGCATACTTGCTATCGGCGTGAATAAGCCGCTGATCAGGATAAAGATAATCATAAAAAAGAAAATGACGAACATGGCTTGTTGCAGGGTTGACGAATAATTGGAAATCACCAGTCCCAGACCGGAAACCGTTGAAATATAAATCAAAACCGAAAGATAAATTGTTAGCAAATTGCCTTTCGGAATCAAGCCGTAAATCAGGGCGGCGAGTCCTAACGTGACGGTGAAAACAAATAAACCGATTGCCCAGTAAGGAATTAATTTTCCGAGAATAAAAGAGAATTTTTTGACCGGCGTCACATTGATTTGTTCAATCGTACCGATTTCTTTTTCGCTCACGATGTTCAAAGCCGGAAGGAACCCACAGAGCAAAGTCATCAAAATTACAATCAGGGCGGGAATCATAAACACTTTATAATCTAAAAAAACATTGAAACAACCTTTGGAAATAACTTGAATCAGCGGTAATTCCGTTTTTCCAAAAATCCGGATTCGCTCCGCACGAATCTCACCGGCAAAGTCCTGCACAATCGCACTCATGTAACCCGAACCTAATCCGCCTTTCATGATATTGACTGCATTGGCGGAAATCATCACGCCGGCTTCATCCCCGTTCATCAGGTTCTTCTCAAAACCGGGTTGGATATCCAGCAGCATGTCGCTTTTCCCATCTTCGAGAATGGCTGTTCCTTCGTCGTTGGAATCCGCATAACCTGCTAAATTGAAATAAGTTGAAGCTCCGATTTTCTCCGATAAACGTTTTGATAATGTACTGTGGTCCCTGTCAATCACCGTCACATTGATGTTTTTAATCTCCTGGTCGGCAGCCCACGGAAATACGAGTAGCACCATGAACGGAAATACAAGTATCAACTTCGGAATGAAGGCATTCCGGAAAGTTTGCTTAAATTCTTTTTCTATTAAATAGCGTAACATAATTTTAGGAATTGAGAATTGAGAGTTGAGAATTGAGAATTAAGAACCCAATTCTCAATTCTCAATTCTCAACTCTTACAGTCTTGTTTTTATATTTCTCAAACTTATCGTAATAATCAATATCGCCATCCCCAGCAAAATCATCATCTCTTTCAGGACGGAACGAACCGGCACTCCCTCAATAATCAGTTTCTTAGCGCCCTCGTTAAACCAACGCGCCGGAACAATTCCCGAAATCCATTGCAGAACAGGCGGCATACTTTCGATGGGAAATACATAGCCCGAAAGTATCATTACCGGCATAATCAAACCCATGCCCGAAGCCAGAATAGCGGCTACCTGCGTCCTGACCACGGTTGAAATCAGCAAACCCAAAGATAAGGCTACCACAATGAAAATCAGGGTGAAAACGTTCAACCATACCAAACTTCCGGTTATCGGGACTTTCAAAACGAATACCGACAGCAATAGAATGAGGATGAAAATAATCCAGGAAATAATAAAATAAGGAACTAATTTCGAAACGACCATGTAAACCGGTTTCACCGGCGACGCCAGCAGCACTTCCATCGTGCCGGTTTCTTTCTCGCGCACTATGGCGACGGAAGTCATCATCGCACAAACAAGCATGAAAACCAAGCCCATCAGACCGGGAACGAAATTGTAGGCGCTCCGCATTTCGGGGTTGTACAACATGCGGATTTCGGGATTAATCCGTATCGGGATATTCGTTTCCTGCAACAGTTCCTGCTGATAACCGGCGATTATACTGCTTGCGTAAGAAGCAACCGTTTGACCATGATTCGGGTCGCTTGTATCGACATGTAATTGAACGGCGGCATCGCCTGTGTGATAAAGGTTTTCACCGAAGTTTTCGCTGAAAACAACGATAAGACCGGTTTTCCCTTTTTTAAATTCATTGTCCACATCGCTTGTGCTTTTCAAGCGACGCGCCACATTGAAGTATTTACTTGCATCCAATTGATTGATGATCCGGTTAGTCGCTTCATCGTTCGAAGGGTCGTAAACAGCGACTTCTATGTTTTTCACATCCGTGCTGATTGCAAAACCAATAATGAGAATCTGGAAAACCGGAATTCCAATAATTACCAGCATCGTCCGAACATCACGAAAAATCTGATAAAACTACTTCTGCACGAAGGAAGAAAATTGAGAATTGAGAATTGAGAAATGAGAATTATTGTTTTTCATCTGTTTCATAATTTAAATCCGTCATTCTCAACTCTCAATTCTCCATTCTCAATTCCCAATCCGTCATTCTCAATTCTCAATTCTCCATTCTCAACTCTCCTCGCTTTTCTTGCTAATTTTCTAAAAACTTCGTCCATATTATTTGCTTGAAACTGTTCTTTTAATTTTCGAGGTGTATCCAAAGCTTCGATGCGTCCGTCAACCATGATGGAAATGCGGTTGCAATACTCGGCTTCGTCCATGTAATGTGTGGTAACGAAAATAGTTATTCCTTTTTCGGCCGCTTCGTAAATCATTTCCCAGAATTGCCGGCGGGTAATCGGGTCAACGCCGCCGGTCGGCTCGTCCAGAAAAACAACCTTCGGTTCGTGGAAAACGGCGACCGAAAAAGCCAGTTTTTGTTTCCATCCCAGAGGGAGTTCTTTGACCAAAGCGTTTTTTTCGTTCATCAGACCGATTTTTTTCAGGGTTTCGTCGGTTTTCCGGCTGATCAGTTTTCCGTCAAGTCCGTATATTCCGGCAAACAGGCGGATATTTTCCCAGACTTTCAAATCTTCGTACAGGGAAAATTTCTGGCTCATGTAACCGATGTTTTTCTTGACCGTTTCCGGTTGTTTTTCAATGTCGTAACCGGCAACAAATCCTTTACCGGAAGTCGGTTTGCTCAATCCGCAAAGCATTCGCATAGCGGTGGTTTTTCCGGCTCCGTTGGCGCCGAGGAAGCCGAAAATCTCCCCTCTCCCGACTGAGAACGAGATGTGGTCGACGGCGGTAAAGGCGCCGAAACTTTTGGTCAAGTCTTCAACTTCGATAATTGAGAATTGAGAGTTGAGAATTGAGAATTTATTTTTTTGCATGGTTTATTTTGGTTGTTTTTACTATGCTGACCAATAAGCGTATCAGTTCATCGCAATCTTTATGTATTGATGAAAAACTTTTCTCATCAATATAATCGCTATCTTTCAGTAGCATTAGCCAATACTCTGTTTCATTGGCTTCTTTCAGAGCAATATTCATTTTATTAATAAAGTCTGCGGTTGATTGTGCATGTTCGGCTTCTTTAACCAATGCTCCAACTGATGTTCCACTCCGTAACATTTGTTTTGACAGTACAAATTCACGTTGTTCCTGATTCAAATATTTATATGCTTTAATTACCCTCAAAGCAAATAAATACGATTTCCCTTTAATTACATTATCCCCCATTGTATTCTTAAATTTTTAATTCTCAATTTTTAATTCTCAATTCTCAATTCTCAACTCTCAATTCTCAATTAAATAAATAAAGCAGTCTTCGATAGTAGGCGCAATCTCCTTCAAATTTGGGACTGTTTCATCCGCCTCGCCGTTGAAGACAACGTGCAAATATTCACCTGACATAAAGGCGGACTTTACTTTGGGACTTTTCCTTAAGTCAACCAGTAACAGATAGTTATTCTCCGAATGAGCTTGATACAGTTTTTCGGGAAAACCGGAAATAATCTTTTCCGGCGTTTCGATGGAAAGAATTTTTCCATGTTGTATCAATGCAATGCGGTCACACAGTTGCGCTTCGTCCATATAGGGCGTAGAAACAATGATGGTAATGCCCTCCATTTTCAGTTTTTTAAGCATATCCCAAAATTCTTTTCGCGAGACAGGGTCAACGCCCGTTGTCGGTTCATCCAGAAACAAGACGGTTGGCTTGTGAATCAAGGCGCAGGACAAGGCTAATTTCTGCTTCATTCCTCCCGATAATTTACCGGCGCGGCGGCGCTTAAAAGGTTCGATTTGCTTGTAAATATCACGAATCAGGTAATAATTTTCCTCGACCGTAGTGTTGAAAACCGTTGCGAAAAAATTCAGGTTTTCTTCTACCGACAAATCCTGATACAGGGAAAAGCGTCCGGGCATATATCCGATGCGTTTGCGCAATTCGCGAAAATCTTTTACCACATCTAAGCCATCAACCGTTGCCTGTCCCGAATCTGCCAAAATCAAAGAAGTAAGAATACGGAAAAGCGTCGTCTTTCCCGCTCCGTCAGGACCAATCAATCCGAAAATCTCGCCTCTTTCGACTTCAAAAGAAACATCCTTCAAAACCTGAACATCCCCATAACGCTTGGTGATTAATTGAGAATTGAGAATTGAGAGTTGAGAATTATTTTTCATCTGTTTCATAATTAAATCCGTCATTCTCAATTCTCAACTCTCAATTCTCCATGCATTCCAATTTTCAGGTATCCATCGTTTTTCACGGCGATTTTTACCGCATAAACCAAATTAGCGCGTTCGTCCTTTGTTAGAATGGTACGTGGCGTAAATTCCGCCTTTTCGGAAATCCAGGTAACAGTTCCTGCGTATGGCTTCATATCTTTTTTCCCGAAATCGGCAAACACGGAAACTTCCTGATTCAGTTTCAATTGGTTCAATTGGTCGGCAGTAATGTAGGCGCGTAAAAAAATCCGGTCTAAATCGGCGATTTTGAACAGCACTTTCCCCTGTCCCACGACTTCACCTTTTTCGACGTATTTTCCCAGTACAATACCGTCTATCGGACTGGAAACGATACTTTTCCGTATCATATCGTCGATCTGTTCCACTTGCGCCTGAATACTTAAAGATTCCGCCGAAACGCTTTTGTTATTATTCTGCAAACTCTCTGTTTGAGCCGCTAATTGCCGTTGCAAAACATCAATCGAAGATTGAATGTCGTCCACTTGTTTCTGCGTTGCTGCGTTGAGTTTCAATAAATTATCGAAACGGGTCAATTCCGTTTGCTGCTTCTCAATCTGCTGTTTGAGCGACGCAATTTGCAGGGAAATGTTATAACTGCGACTGTCAACCGCTTTCATCCCGGCCAACAATTGCTTTCTCTTCAAATATAACTGAACCGTATCAACCAGTCCGACAGGTTCGCAGGCTTTTAATGATTGACCTTCTTCGACGTTAAGCGTCATCACTTGTCCGGCAACTTGCGATGAAACAAGTACTTCCGTTGCCTCAAAAGTTCCCGAAGCATCATAATTTCCCTTCTTTGTTCCGCAACTAACCGTTGTAAGAAAAACAATCACAAATAAAATAATATTCCCAATACTTCTCATAATATATAATTTTAATTCTCAATTCTCAACTCTCAATTCTCAACTCTCAATTATTCCCCGTGTTTTTTAATTTATAAATCGCTATCAATAAATCAATTTCATGCGCTGCTTTCGTTTGTCGCGCTATATCTTCGCGGCTGATTTCCTGCAACAAATCCGTGACGGTCATCGTGCCGTTGCTTACTTTGGCTTCCGCCGCTTTCCGGATATTTTCGCGCAAGGCGATAATCTCGCCGTCATCTTTCATCAAATCCAGAATCCGTTTGATATCTTTGTTTTCACGGCTTTCGGTCAATCGGATATTATAAAGGAACAGTTCGCGTTGCGTATTGACCTGGTTTTTACTCACTTCGATTTTGCGAAAATCGTTTTTCTGCGTATAAAGCGAACCGAAGTTCCAGCTCAAACGAATACCGCCAATATAAAACGGTTCAAATTTATTGGATAACATGTTCAGCGCCGGACGACCGAATCCGCCCTGTACGAACAAACCCAATTTAGGCATATAACCCGACCGGATCAGCTGTTTCTGAGAATCGAACAAATTGTTTTGCGCCTCAAACAATTGTAATTCGGGACGATTGTTTGTTGAGAAAACGTCCGGCAGAGCGACGGCAGGTTTCACCAGGGAAACATTGCTGTCAAGCGTTTCGCCAATCATAATGGCCAGCATATCCACATAAGCCGCACGCGTTGCCAGCAATTGTATATGCGCCTGTTTCACATTGAGTTGTTCCACTTTGACGGCGTCGAGATCGGCAGCGTTAGCAAGGCCGTTTTCGATATAACCGGCAACTTTCAGGCGGTTGCGTTCCAATTCGCCGGTAAGCAGTCGATTTTGCTCCAACTGCACATCAAACAACAGAATACCGAAAAATAACTGATTGACTCGTTCTTCAATGGCGTACAATTCCACTTCCAACTGTTTTTCTTCCACTTCGGAATTTATTTCGATGATACGTTTCTGCGAACGCACGGCGCCTCCATCCCAAAGTAACTGATTAGCTTCTGCCACAGCCGTATATTGATTTTTGTGGAGGGTGGGAATATCCAAACCCGGAACTTGGATGGGGATTTTTACTACGTCCGATTGATAAGTCGCTTTCGCACTCACTTGTAATTGAGGCAAATAAGCTTTTTGTGCATTGGAGAGACTGTAATTCTTTGCCTGCTCAATCAAATTGTATTTTTTAATGAGCGGGTAATTGTTCCGCGCTTTTTCCTGACATTCCTCAATCGTTAACTGCGAGAAAGATTCCGGACCAAAACCGGCGGACAAGATAAGTAAAATGATTAGACGTTTCATATAACTCACAATTTCAAACTGTTAATAATTGTATTTACATTACTTTGTTTCCGGTCATCCAAAAAACTTTGCAGTGCGCCGGACATGTTTTCATCCTTGGTATCAAAAAGAATTTCTGCACCGATGAA
>JAISXN010000210.1 GCA_031270525.1 Candidatus Symbiothrix sp.
CTCTATCTCATGATGGAAAAGCAACACAACCGCGGACAGGAAGGCGCCGGAATCGGTTGTGTCAGCGCAAACGCCAAACCGGGTACGGAATACATTTCCCGTGAACGCGCATTAGGCAGCGGAGCTATTCGGGAAATTTTTCAAGAAGCGCATGATCAGATAAAAAACACAGCTTCCGATACGCCTTATGAAAATATTCCTTTTTGCGGAGAAGTGTATATGGGACATTTGCGGTACAGTACGACCGGACGTTCGGGAATCGCTTACGTTCATCCGTTTTTGCGGCGTAATAATTTCCGTTCCAGGAGTTTAATGCTTTGCGGAAATTTTAACATGACCAACGTGGATGAAATTTTCAAACAACTCATCGACCAGGGACAACATCCCCGCTTGTATTCCGATACTTTGCTAATGCTCGAAATGATGGGGCATTACCTCGACGAAGAAGTACAACATCTGTACGAATTATTCAAATCGAAATACTGCGACGGCGAAACCCGCAACAGGAAGATTGCCGAAAATATAGATATCGCCCACATTTTGCGACGTTCTTCCCTGAATTGGGACGGAGGATACGTGATTTGCGGCGTGACCGGAAATACCGATGTGTTCGCAATGCGCGACCCGCACGGTATTCGTCCTGCATTTTATTATCACGACGACGAAATTGCCGTAGTCGCTTCCGAAAGACCGGTTATCCAAACAGTGATGAACGTGAAAACGGAAGAAGTACAGGAGCTTATGCCGGGACAAGCATTTCTCGTCAAACAAAACGGCGAAAAAATTCTGGAACAAATCCAGGAAGTCCGGAATGTCAGTCCGTGTTCCTTCGAACGAATTTATTTTTCCCGCGGTTCCGACCGGGACATTTATCAGGAACGGAAAATGTTGGGTCGACAACTGTTGGAACCCATCTTGAAAACCATTGATAATGACTTGGATAATACTGTTTTCTCCTTTATTCCCAATACGGCGGAAGTTGCTTTTTTCGGGATGATGGAAGGTTTTGAAGACTATCTCAACACTCAGAAAAAGCAATTGATCAAAAAGCATACCAACGAACTGTCGGAAGAAGATTTGGAACGTATTCTCAGCATGAAAATCCGTCAGGAAAAGGTAGCGCTGAAAGATATTAAACTGCGGACTTTTATCACCGAAGGCGACAGTCGCGACGATTTGGCCGCTCACGTTTACGACATTACTTACGGCTCAATCGTTGCAGGGAAAGACAATCTGGTCGTTATCGACGACAGCATTGTGCGCGGAACGACACTGAAACAAAGCATTATTAAAATTTTGGATCGCCTGGAACCGAAAAAAATCGTCATTGTATCTTCCTCTCCTCAAATCCGTTATCCCGATTGTTACGGTATAGACATGAACCGGATGGAGGAATTTGTAGCATTCAGGGCAGCCATCGCTTTGTTGAAAGAACGCGGATTACAACCTGTTATTGATGAGACTTATGAAAAATGTAAAGCCCAGTCGGATTTGCCGAAAGAGAATGTAATCAACTACGTAAAAGATATTTACCGCCCGTTTACAGCAGAAGAAATTGCTGCAAAAACGGCTCAGATACTGACGCCGGAAGGTACTAAAGCGGAAGTTCACATTGTTTACCAGTCTTTGGCAGGCTTGCATGAAGCCTGCCCTAACCACAAAGGGGACTGGTATTTTTCAGGGAATTACCCGACGCCGGGAGGGAATAAAATCGTAACGCGGGCTTTTGTGAATTATTATGAACAAACACATCATTCAGCTTCCTGCTGAGCCTCGTATTCCTTCAACAATTTATCCTGAACGTCGCTCGGAACCAGTTCGTATGAAGCGAATTTCATGGTGAAAGAAGCGCGTCCGCCGGTAATGGAACTTAAAGAAGTCGAGTAGTTGCTCATTTCTTTGAGAGGTACTTTTGCCAACAACTTTTCGTATCCTTTTTCGGAATTCATACCCATAATCATGGCGCGGCGACCTTGCAAATCGCCCATTACATCGCCCATATATTCCGAAGGCAGAGAAACTTCTACATCATAAATCGGTTCGAGAATCTTCGGACCTGCATTTTTAAATGCTTCGGAAAAAGCGTTCCTTCCGGCGAGCATGAACGAAATTTCATTGGAATCTACCGGATGCATTTTCCCGTCGTAAACGATAACACGCACGTCGCGGGCATACGAACCGGTCAACGGACCTTGTTCCATGCGTCCCATGATACCTTTTAATATAGCGGGCAGAAAACGCGCGTCAATCGAACCGCCGACGATGGAATTGACATAGACCAGTTTTCCTCCCCATTCCAACGGATATTCCTGTACGTCGCGAGATTGTATCTTAAATTCCTGTCCGTTGAATCTGTAAACTTCCGGCATTGGCGCTCCTTCCTGGTAAGGTTCGACTATCAAGTGAACTTCACCGAATTGTCCTGCGCCTCCGGATTGTTTTTTGTGACGGTAATCGGCACGGGCCGATTTGGTAATCGTTTCACGATAAGGAATTTTAGGTTCGAAGAACTCAATCATCAGTTTATCGTTGTTTTCAATTCTCCATTTCAACGTTTTGAGGTGGAATTCACCTTGTCCGGAAACGATGATTTGCTTCAATTCTTTTGATTGTTCGATAACCCAAGTCGGGTCTTCGGCACGCATACGGCCGATGATTTCCATCATTTTTTCGGAATCGGCTTCGTTGACGGCTTTAATCGCGCGACGGTATTTCGAATTGGGATATTTAATAAAGTTAAATCTGTTATCAATACCTCTCGCGTTAAGCGTATTTCCGGTATTTACGTCTTTCAGTTTAACGGTTGCGCCGATATCTCCGGCGTGTAATTCCGGTATTTCAAAGCGGTTTTGTCCGGCTACGACAAATAATTGAGAGATACGTTCTTTAGAGCCGCGGTCTTCGTTCAAAAGATCGTCTGCAGCTTTTACGGTACCGGACATTACTTTGAAATAAGAAACGCGTCCGATATGCGGTTCCACTGTCGTTTTGAAAACAAAAAGACTTTCCGGGGCGGCAGGGTCAGGAGTAATATCCTTACCTTCTGTGTTTTTATATGGCGGCATTTCGGTTACGGAAGGAGCATTATTGCCTAAAAATTCCATCAAGCGGCGAACGCCCATATCTTTTGCGGCCGATGCACAAATCACCGGAAACATACCGCGGCTAATCAATCCTTTGCGAATTCCTTCGCGCATTTCTTCTTCGCTCAGACTTCCCTGGTCGAAGAATTTTTCCATCAATGCTTCGTCGTTTTCAGCGGCTGCTTCGACCAAGGCGTTGTGTAATTCTTCCGCCTTGCTTAATTCCGAAGCAGGAATATCCAGGATTTCGGGGGTGCCGCCTTCGGGTTTCCACTGGTACATTTTCATTTTCAGCACATCAACCATTTGATGGAAATGTTGTCCGGTTTGTACCGGATACTGAATCTGAACCACTTTTCCCCCGTATGTTTCTTTCAATTGCGTTAACGTTTTTTCGAAATCGGCATTTTCCTTATCCAATTGGTTTACAAGGAAAATAACCGGTTTGCCGAGCGATTCCGTGTAACGGAACAAGTTGATGGTGCCTACTTCTATGCCATATTGGGCATTGACGACCATCAGCGCCGTATCGGTTACGCTCAGGGCGGAAACTGCGCCGCCTGCAAAGTCGTCCGAACCGGGACTGTCAATGAAATTTAACTTCTTATTTAACCACTCTACACTGAAAATCGTTGAAAAAACCGAATATCCGTATTCTTTTTCAACAGGGAAGTAATCGGAGACCGTATTGCCGTTATCGACTGAGCCTCTACGTTTTATAACTCCACTCTCAAAAAGCATCGCTTCAGTGAGAGTGGTTTTCCCCGAGCCGGAACCGCCTATGATTGCTATGTTCCTGATTTCACTTGTTTGATATACCTTCATGTTATTTAAATTTTTGAAACATCATCAGGACTACCGAAAAAGCTTGTCATGACAAGTATTACTCGCCATGACAGCTTTTATACGGCTTCTTTGGTATGTTTTTTGTGTTTATAAATAAAGTTTAACAATAAAAAAATGGTCATTAAAAAAACGGCGCAAATTATAAAAAAAAACGTATTTAGCCACTGTCGATTGCTATGTTATACAACATATTATTGATAATTGGCCGATTTTTAACTAAACCGTTTATCCTTGGTACTGTTTCAGAATCTCTTGCATTTGTTCCTGAAATTGGGGATTCGTAAAGAAAAATACAAAATAGATAATCAGAATAACAATGTATATTATTGAAATTATCAGACCTATCCAGGCACATATATTCCCTGTAGTCAGGTTTTTATAAGAACTCTCTACATATATGCCCGGTTCGGCAAGATATTGTTTTGTAGCTGCTTTTGCCAGAAAGAGGGCAATAATTGCAGGCACTATGCCGATACCATAGCAGCAGCAGGCAGGAATAGAAAGAATACCTAATACCAAAACGGCAGTCGCATTAGGAAGTGGAATCTGTGGTTGATTGAAATTTTGTTCCATAATCAAATTAATTTATGAGTGAATATTTTATAACAATAAAAAACAAAAATAATTGTAACGCTCAGAATATAAGACCATTTGATGATTTCCGCCCCATGTTTGAAGTCAAATTTCAGGTGCAAAGCCGTAAAAATGAAACAAAACAAAATGGGAATCGTAGCCGGATACAGTTGAACACTTTTTACCAAATCGCCCTCGAAAAGCGCAAGAATACTACGCTGCAAGCCACATCCCGGACAATCAAAGCGGAAAAAATGCTTGCTCGGACAAGTCAGCAAGTGATCTTCTATCCATTGAACAAATAGTACCATCGTATGATTCCTTTATATTTTACAAAAATAATTAAATTTTTTAAGGCAAGCTATGATTATCCTTATATCTTTGTAAAAAATTTTTATGGCAGGCATTTATATTCATATTCCGTTTTGCAGGAAACGTTGCATCTATTGCGATTTTTTTTCTTCTACGCATGGCGAAGCCAAAGATTCGTATATCGAAGCTGTCTGTAAAGAACTGAAAATCAGACAAAATTATTTACAGAATGAAACAATTGAAACAATTTATTTCGGAGGAGGAACCCCATCGCAACTGAATGTGAAAGATTTTGAAAAAATTTTCACAGCATTGGGCGTACATGCAGACGCACACGGAGGTGCGCCCCTACGGGAAATCACCCTCGAAGCTAATCCCGATGACCTGACTCCGGCTTATATTGATTCAATCCGCACTTTGCCTTTCAATCGTATCAGCTTAGGTATTCAAAGTTTTAATGATAGAGAACTTGAATTTTTGAACCGGCGGCACAATGCGGAAACGGCAATCAAAGCGGTTAAACGCTTACAGGAAAAAGGATTTGAAAATATCAGCATCGACCTGATGTATGGTTTGCCCGGACAAAACGAAACCGGCTGGCTGGAAACGCTCAATCAGGCTAAAGCTCTGTCTGTTCAACATATTTCGGCTTATCACTTGATTTATGAGAAAGACACTCCTTTATATAATAGTCTGCGAAAAGGATTGATTCGTCCTGTTGAGGAAGAATTAAGCGTCCGTTTGTTTGAAATATTAATGGACGAAATGGCGAAAGCCGGCTTTGAACATTACGAAATTTCCAATTTCGCCCGGCACGGCTACCGTTCCAAACACAATACATCTTATTGGAACGGAACGCATTACCTGGGCATCGGTGCGTCGGCACATTCCTACGACGGAGTGCGCCGGCAATGGAATGTGGCGTCTATTCCGAAATACATCGAATCGCAATCTCCGGAAAATTTCGAAATCATAGATGAAAAAACGGCTTACAACGATTTTATCCTCACACGTCTGCGTACCAAAGAAGGCATCGACTTGTCGGAATTAACTTCACTTTTCGGGGAAGAGAAAAAAGATTATTGTCTCCGGCAAGCACAGAAACATATTGATAATCAATATTTGGAAA
>JAISXN010000045.1 GCA_031270525.1 Candidatus Symbiothrix sp.
GCGGACTTTTGGTTTTGGTAAACAGCCTTACGGTTTCTTTACTCAAATACCTTTCGTCTCCATATTTGCCTTCGTTCAGTAACATTTGTAAGATTTTAGCCAAATCATTTGCGTTGGAAAAGAGTCCTGCATTTCCCGAAACGCCGCCCATCACGGCCGCCGCTTCATCGTGAGGATAGCCGGTTATGAGTTGTTTCCGCCAAGTTTCGTCGTATTCCGTAGGCGCAATATTTTCTTTGGGAATTTTCCTTAAAGGTAAAAAGCAGGTAGAATTGGCGCCTATACCGGCGTATAACCAATTATCCAGAAAATTATCAAGCGTTTGGCCGGAAGCATTTTCTATGACCTCTTTCAAAAGCATAAAGTTTAAATCGCTGTATAGATAACCATTGTTTTTTCTTAATTTAGCCTTGGCAATTTCAGTCAATACCTCTTTTTGAAAATCTGTTTTTATATAAAACCGGTCTGCTACTTGTTTTTCTATGCCGGTCGCAGGTTGGTCTGAAACCATTGTTTCGGTCAACGACTGGTAGAAAGATATAAAAGCCGGCAGGCGAGTTTCATGGAATAGCGCCGATTGAATTGTAAGATTTTTCTTATCCGAACGTTTCAGTTCGGGAACAAACCGGCTGATTTTGTCGGATAAAGAAATCTTTTTTGTATCGTACAATTTCATCACGGCGGGAAGCGTTGCAAGAACTTTAGTTACAGAGGCCAAATCGTAAACATCCGTGTTTTGTACCGGATGCGTGCCTATATAATCGAAATGTCCGAACGATTGGTTATAAACCACAACCCCATCTTTGGCAATCAAGACTTGACATCCGGGAAATGCTTGATTGTCAATCCCTTCTTTTACGATAGATTCAATTTTCCTCAATATTTCGGACGACATTTTTACTTCCGGCGCTTCCTGGTAGGACAGTCTTACTTTTTGGGTTTTCAGTCCGTCGCCGAAATCAAATAAATCGGAAATGCTCACCGGCAATTTTCCTTTGGCGGGAATACCACCCATAATTAGTTCGGCGGCGGCTTGTTGCGCACCGGGCGTATCTTCGTAAGCTAAAACCACAGACTTTGCCGCAGAAATACTTTGCTTGAAATTGGCAAGAGAGTAGGGTAGAGTGAAAAAACACAAACCGACACGTGTTGCTTTCGCTAAGTTCCGGAGTTCCGGAAAATCGGATTGTTTGGAAGAGTGGATAGAACAAATAACTTCGTCATAGCCTTTTAACTGTTCAAAAACAATTTCCGGATTTTTTTTAATATCCGATGAAGTCATGCTGAAAAAATCGAATTTCCCATACAAAGCCAACCGGTTTTGAAAAACGGAATCACTGCCCGCGTCGATGGAAAGTACAGCTATCTTCTTCTCCCCAAATTCTTTAACAGGAATTTGTTCTCCTTTGTTTTTTAAAAGGGTAACGGCTTCGTTATTGAGTTTTTGCACCAGCCATTTGGAGTAATCCGAATTGATTCTTTCGCTAAGGCCATTTATTTCAATTGGTTTCAGATTGTTTAACCCAAGAATATATTTGTACCGCAGTACTTTCAAACATCTTTCTTCAACAGTTGATAAATTGACAACGCCCAGTTCGACGGCTCTTTTTACTTCCGCAAATTCCGAAGCTATTTGTGCGGGATTCAACAGAATATCGTTTCCGGCTATCAAGGCTTGTACGCAAACACTTTTTTTACCGGTGACGGTAGCGCCTTTCATGGCAAGTGCGTCCGTAAATGCTAATCCTCTGAATTTCAAGTCTTTTTTCAACAATCTCCCGACGATTTTAGGGGATAGGGAACTTGGCATTCGGGGAGTTTTATCCAAAGCGGGAACGGATAAATGTCCGGTCATTACTCCTGAAAAACCTTCTTGAATATATTGGACAAAAGGGTATAGTTCAATGTTTTCGATGCGTTTTTGAGAATGATTTACTACCGGTAAAGTCTTATGCGAATCGTCCGCCGTATCGCCATGTCCGGGAAAATGTTTCCCGACAGCCATTACTCCGTAGCTTTCCAAACCTTTGGAATAAGCGATGCTTTTTTCGGATACAAGCTGCCGGTTTTCACCAAACGAACGCTCTCCGATTACAGGATTATCGGGATTGTTATTTATATCCAACACCGGGGCAAAGTTGATATGTACACCTAATTCGCGACATTCCCGCCCCATTTCCGCTCCGTAAAGCTGAATCAGGTGATTATCGGTAATCGCTCCCAACATCATATTTTTGGGAAACCGGGGCGTATTTTCAAGTCGCATGGACAAACCCCATTCGCCGTCGAAAGAAATGAGCAAAGGAACTTTTGAAGATTGCTGATAAAGATTCACGCTTTGAGCCTGGTCATTCAAAGAACCTTTGGAAAAAAGGATTCCGCCGATTTTTTGTTCTTGAATGTATTTCAGGACTTTAGCATTATTAGAAGGGCTTGGATCTGCCGTAATCATGAACAACTGTCCGATTTTTTCGTCCAGGGTCATCGTATCGAAAATTGAATCCGCCCATTGTACCATTTTTAACGAATCTGTTGTTTGATACAGATTCGGTTGTTTTTGCGAATAAGTTAAATGGCTAATAATTAGCAAACTAATTAGTACCGGAAAATAAGTCTTTTTTATTTTTGTCATTTTGTTTCCTCCATGATAATGTCGATACGGCCGAAATAGACGCCGTAAGCCCCTGTTTGGTTGATGATTACTTCGCGTCCGTCCAGATTTGTCCGCCGGTCGGGTTCAGACATGAACGTGTGGGTATGTCCTCCCAGAATCAGGTCGATGTGGCGGCTTTTTTTAGCCAGCGTAATGTCGCCTGCACGCTCCTCATCGGGGTAATAGCCCAAATGGGAGAGGCAAATGATTAAATCGCATTTTTTCTTGTTTTTCAGGAAATCGGCCATTGCATTGGCCGATTCGACAGGGTCGAGGTATTTCACACCTGCCGAATTGGATTTGGAAACCAGGCCTTTGGGGTCGATGGTCAATCCGATGAGGCCGATTTTTATCCCGTCCTGTTCAATGATATGGTATTTTTTTGTCAGCCCGTCCATCAGCGTACCCGAAAATTCGAGGTTCGTAGCGATGAAAGGAAATTTTGCCTGCCGGACCATTCGGGACAGGGCTTCCAGACCGTTGTCAAACTCGTGGTTGCCGAGGCAGGCGGCGTCGGTCCGCATCAGGTTGGCGGCGGCGATTTCGGCGTCGCCTTTGTACCAGTTGAAATAAGGTGTTCCTTGCACAAGGTCGCCGCAATGGAAAAGCAGGACGTTTTTGGCTTCTTTGCGGACTTGATTTACGTAATTATCCAAGCGTACCATTCCGCCTTTGTTGGAATAAGCGCCGCCGTTTTCGGGGAATGGTTCGATGCGGCTGTGCGTGTCGTTGATGTGGAGGATGACGAGGGGTTTTTCCTGCGCTTGAATGGCGAGGGATAGCGCGAGTAAAAATATAGTTGTATGTATTGTTTTCATTGTAAAATCGTTATTCTGTTATCCAAATTAGAATCAATTGCTTTATTCTCTACTGTTTGCTTTTTGACGTATTCAATCAAAACATCGCGGATAAGCCTGTTTGAGTCCGTAACTTTCACTGCTTTTGTGAGCGCTTCCATCCGGTCGTTGCCTTCGGCGAGATAGTCGACGGTAGCTACAAAATAAATCTTATCTTCGTCGACGTCCTGGCCGCCGATTTTCAACGACAGGAGGGTCTTGTTTTTAATGACTAATTCAATGTTTTTCGACAAGCCTTCACCTTCTCTTTGGGCTATGGAATCGAAAAAATCTTTAACGGCTCGTCCCGGTAACTCAAGCAAAACAATCCGGTTGTCGAACGGGAATGTCTCATACATGTTTCCGGCAGTTACCTGTCCCTGGTTTAGAATACTGCGGATTCCCCCGATATTGATTACTGCAAAGTCGATGGTTCCCCACAAACCGGTTGCGTAGTCGAAGATTGCATCGGCGGTGAAATTGCCCAGCAGGCTCTGGGGCTTGCCTTTGGTCAATGTCCGTGCAGTTGTTCCGATGACTGTTTGGGTTTCTTCGGTCATTTTCGCTTTGAGCGAATCAACCAGTGTTCGCATTTCGGTGTTCGTTGCCGGTTCCCACGCACTGTTCATTTCCACGCGGGTTACTTCGATGTCTTTTACGACATATTGTTTTTCTGCACAAGCAGTTAAAAGAATAACTGCAATGAAAAACAAGCCTGTTTTCAGATTAACCTTCTTCATTGATATAATTTTCTACTTCTTTTACTTTTTTGAATAAGTCGGACGCGAATACAAAATCGTTCAATTCCTTGCTGGTCGACGTCATGATTTCATTTTTTGTTCCTTCCCAGGCTTTTCGTCCTTCGTTAATAAAAATAATCTTTTCGCCGAT
>JAISXN010000079.1 GCA_031270525.1 Candidatus Symbiothrix sp.
ACTTTATTTCATAGCATATTGAAAAATAAAGATAAAATGAGTTACGTACAATTACTTATTCACGCAATAGTTCGTACTTACAAAAGCGAACCGACACTCCCGACGGATGAGCGAGTGAGATTTCTATATCAAGAGATGCATGGCATTATCAAAAATAAAGACGGACGTCTTTATCGCATCAATTCTATGCCCGACCATGTACATTTGTTATTTACAATGCCGGCAACTATTTCCTTATCAGACTTCATGCAATCGTTAAAAGGTTCTTCAAGCAAGATCCTGAAAACAGTTGATGGTTTTGAAAACTTCAAAGCCTGGGGAGAAGGGTATGCAGCGCTGTCAAAAAGCATGGAAGACAAAGATAAGGTAGTGAAGTATATTATCAACCAGCAAGAACACCATAAAACAGTAATATTTAGAGAGGAATACGAAGCATTTATCAAAGAAATGGGGTTGGTGTTTGACGAACGTGATTGGAATAGATAATAAAGTGTCGTCCCTGCGGGACTTAGTCGCTGATGTGATTGCTCGTCCGTAAGCTAAAGCATACGGTTAATAAAGTGTTGTCCCTGCGGGACTTAGTCGTTGTCCTGCGTTCCCTCCTGTGGAGGTGTCCGAAAAAACGGTGCGCTTCCGCGTCCGCCCGCACATCCTAACTTGGAAAGGCCAAGAAATTTACGACCGCTTACACTTCAAATCGTGTCCCTGCTCCAAACGAAAATTTGTAGTACACAAATCGGCATTTGAAAAAATGGATGTCGTTGATTTTAGAAAATTTGTGATGTAACGGGCTGCAATGTGGGTTAAATTACTTTATCTTTGCGTCGAATTATGTGGTAACAACGTTTGTCCGTCACCTATATAGTGACAGACATTTTTATTAAAAAAATTAACACTCGTTTTTGATAATTAATGGGGTGTCATTTAGAGACTATTTCCCGCCGTAACTTGGATGTTCTTTGACAAAATCCTGATGTGACGGCCAATTTTTCAGCCGATAATTTTGATTAACCTGACGGCTATGGTGCATTTGATTACATCGATTTTCAATTGCAAAAAATTGCATCCTTTCTAATAACTTTGTTTACATGTTTACTCGTGTTAAAAACAAGTTCATTACTTTTCTTGCTCATTATACTCCTTAGGCGTCGTCCCAAAAAACTCCCTGAAACTGTTGGAAAAATGCGAAAGTGAAGAAAACCCTACGGCATAAGCAACTTCCGAGATCGTTAATTTCTTTGCGCGAAGTAATTCTTCTGCTTGTTTCAGGCGGATGTTGCGTATAAAGTCGCGCGTCGAGTGTCCGGTCAATTCTTTTAGTTTCCGGTGAAGATGCACGCGGCTCAGTCCGACGCCGGCGCTTAACATTTCGACGCTAAGGTCGGGATTGGCAATATTTTCGTTAATCATTTTCATCACCCTTTCCATAAGGCTTTCATCGGCCGATTTCAGTTCGATTTTTTCTATTTTACCTTCCGACCGGGATTGGAATTTTCCTTTCAGACGTTCGCGGTTGTTCAGGAGGTTGGCTACGGTTTTTTTCAGGATTTCCGGATTAAACGGTTTGGTCATGTAAGCGTCTGCTCCCGTATCCAGACCTTCGGACAAATCTTCGTCTGTCGATTTGGCGGTCAGCAAAAGAATGGGGATATAATCCACATTTATGTTGGATTTGATTTTCCGGCAAAGAGTGATACCGTCCATTTCCGGCATCATAACATCGCTGATTATCAAATCGGGTTTTTCTTTCAAGGTGAGATTCAAAGCTTCTTTTCCGTTTCCGGTTTGAATAATCTTATAAAAAGGCGCCAATTCGTTTTTGATGTAATTGTTTATCTCCAAATCATCTTCGACAATCAGGATACGGTATTTTGTTTTTGCTTTCACTTTTGTAATGTCTTCCGGTTCCAGTTCGATATCGAACAAATCGTCTTTTTTGGAATATACGAAGGTAGCGAGCGGCGTTTCTTCGGGAATAATTTCCATTTCTTCCGGTTTCAGGTGCGCTTTTCCCAAAGGCATTTTGATAATGAAGCAACTGCCTTGCCGGTCGGTTCGATTTTCGACATAGATAATGCCATGTTGCAATTCAACCAATGAGCGGGAAAGATGTAAACCGACGCCTGTTCCGAAATTTGAATTAGTCAACTCATTGTTAATCTGGTAGAATCGTTCGAATACCTTTTCAATTTGTTCCTCGTCAATACCGATTCCCGTGTCGAGGACCCTGATTTCAAAATAATTTTTCAGAGGGCCTGTTGCCGAATCGTCCTTTCCGGTAGTCAGTCCTACTTGTATCTGACCGCCTTCGGGCGTGAATTTGAAGGCATTGGAGAATACGTTGAACAAAACTTTGTCGAAATTGTTCAAGTCAACCCAAACTTTCAGCGCATCCGTTTCATGGACAAAGTTAAATTCGATGTTTTTTTTGCCGGCCGTGTAATCGAAAGCCTGCATAATATCCTGAATAAAACCGACGATATCCGTTTCGCGGGCTTTCAAATGCATTTGTCCGCGGTCGATTTTGCGAATATCCATTAATTGGTTGATAAGACGCAAGATACGTTGAGCGTTCCGGTAAATCAACAAAAAAGTATTTTGCAATTCCGGATGGTGGTTTCCCATCAACAATTTTTCCAAAGGTCCCATAATCAAAGTCATGGGCGTTCGTATTTCGTGCGAAATATTGATGAAAAATTGCAACTTCGCTTCGTTGATTTGGTCGGCATGTTCGAGTCGAAGCATTTCGTTCCGTTGTTTGATACGATAGGATATAAACTTGTATACAGCATACAAGGCCAATAAAATCAGGATTGCGTAAATTATTTTTGCCCAAATACTTAAATACCACGGCGGACGAATGGTTAAGCTTATCGTTTTGATTTTCGACCGGTTTTCTTTATCGCCGGCTTGATACATGAATTTGTATTTTCCCGGCGATAAATTGGTAAATGATACTTGATTTTCTCCAGGGGAGGTATTCACCCAATCGGCGTTGAAATTGCGGAGTAAATACCGGTAAGTCACTTCGTCGGGATTACCGTAATCCAAGGTAGAAAGTTCGAAACTGATAACATTGTCTTTCGACGACAGCGAAATGCCCGAAGCATCCATAATAAAATTGTCGAGGATTTCTTTTTCGCCCGATTTTTGTCCTTTATGTACCGGTTTCCCAAACAAGTAAAATCCGGTAATATATACGTCTATTTCCTTTCTCTTGGAATGAATCCGGCCGGGAATAAAACCGGTAATTCCATTGATTCCGCCGAAAAACAATTCTCCGTCAGCCGCTTTGAAGTGTGCGCTGCGACTGAACTCATTTCCTTGCAAACCGTCGGAAGTATAATAATTGGTGAAACGGTTTTCTTTCGGCGAGTATTTGGAGATGCAGGATAGCGAACTAAACCAGATATTTCCCTCATCATCGTCTTCAATCGCACAAACGGAATTTCCGGGCAAACCGTCTTGCGTTGTAAACGACTTTATTTCGCCGGTTTGCTTATTCAGGCAATGTAAACCTTCGTCCGTGCCGAACCAGATATTACCTTGCCTGTCGTTTTTTACCGAAAAAATGATATTGCTCAACAATTTTAAGTTGCCTTGATTGTAAGTCGTAAAGACGTCTGTCCGGGTATCCAGACTGTTCAATCCTTTGAATGTGGCAATCCACAATAAGCCGTCTTCGTAAAGCAGCGCATTAATCCAGTTGTTGCTCAAACCCTTGTCGCCCTCCCGGTATTGGTAGTAATGCGCAGTAATCGACATTGTATTCAAATCCAGGCGGTACAAACCATCGCCGTATGTGCCTATCCACAAACCGCCTTTGTTGTCTTCGGTCATACAATACACTTTGCTGTCGGCAAATAATTTTTGGATTGGGGCCGGAAGAGGAATACATTTTCCGCTTTGCCTGTCGAATCGGGCAATACCGTTGAGATAAGAACCCATCCACATTCTGCCTTTACCGTCTTCCAAAAGACAAGTGATGGTTGAGGGTACGGAAGCCGGTTCACCGGTATTTTCAAAATGCCGGACTTGCCCGTTGCTTTCGTTGAGCGCATACAAACCGTCGTTGTCGGTACCTACCCAGATGATGTTATTTTTGTCTTTGTAAATAGCAAATACACAATTGGAACCAATGTTGTTTCTCTGAAACGATTTATATCCGTAATATTTGAATCCGTTGGGATTTCCGGGAATAAACAGTACGCCTTTTTGAAAAATACCGGCCCAAATATTGCCGTCTTTGTCTTCCAAAAGGCTGTGTACTTTTGCTTTGGAAAAATTGAACGAAGTAGAAAACGGTTCGTAAGTTTCGAGTTGCGACCGTTCGGGGTTGTATTTTTTCATGCCGAAACCGTCCGTTCCCACGTACAACTGTTTTTTGCTATCGACGAGCAGCGTTTTTACCGGTAAATGGGTATGGCCTTTCAAATTATGAACCGCCGTAATTTTGCCGGTTTTCCAATCGAATTTATTCAGTCCGCCATTCAGCGTTCCAATAAAGATTTCGCCTTTTTCCCTTTCGCAGATACCGGAAATGGCATTGCTCGAAATGCTTTTGCCTGCGCCGGAATCCGTAGTATAAGTGAGAACTTCGCCCGTTTTACAGGAATAAACGTTCAGGCCTCCGTTTTCCGAACCAATCCAGATATGATTGCCGGAGTCTTCGTAAAGGATGGTCAGGAAGCGGCTGCAAAGGCGTTCGCTGAGTTGTTTTTCAAACCGGCAAACAGGTTCTCCTTTTTTTATGGAAAACAAACCCGAACCGGACGAGGTCAACCATATATCTCCGTTTTTCCGTTCGATAATTGACACAATATGCGGATACAACCGGTTGTTATTTTCATCTAAAACAGGGATTTCGTGAAACGAATCGGTATTCCGGTCATACCTGAGCAAACCGTCGATGCAACCAATCCGGAAATTACCGGAAGAATCTTCGAATATCGTCCGTACATAATTGTTTTTCAGGGAAAGGGAATCATTCTCCGTTTTTTTGTAAATGACGAATTTATTGCCGTCGAACTTATTCAATCCGTTTTCGGATGCTATCCAGATAAAACCCCTTTTGTCCTGATATACCTGGTTGATAAGGCTATTGGACAAACCTTGCTCAATGGAATAAAATTGAGTGGTTTGCGCCGGCAATTTCAGCGTACAGGCAAAGAGCAAAAATATTGTTTTGAAAGATACCTTCATCCTTATTTGAAATTTACTTTGAGCGTCTATCGTTTGCCGGCTCCGGCCCGCAAGGCCTTCAGATTCATCTCAACCACATTTTCGCCTTTTTTACCGAAAATACTGCGTATCCCATTTTCCAATTTATCAAAACCAATGCCGGTAAAAGGCGAAGCTGCTCCCAAAAGTACTACATTGCTCGAACGGGGCGCTCCCAAATCTTTTGCAATCTGTTCCACGTCCAAAACGATTTTGTTAGGCAGTTTGTCGTATTCCTCCATTATTTTACTCTTTTCGGGATAATTGGGAATATTCTCAAAAGACTTGGAATTAGTAACAATCCAACCGTCTTTTTTCAAATAAGGCAAATAACGCAAAGCCTCCATCGGCTCCAGGGAAATGATGATATCCGCACTGCCCGAAGGTATTAAATCGGAAGCCACCGGACGATCGCTGATACGGAGGTGCGACTGCACATCGCCCCCGCGCTGACTCATGCCGTGTACTTCGGATTGTTTCATATAAAGTCCGTCTTCCAAAGCGGCTTCTCCGATAACGGCGGCAATGGAGAGGATTCCCTGTCCGCCGACGCCTGCCAAAATTATATCTGTTTTCATATTAATTGAGAATTGAGAGTTGAGAATTGAGAATTATTTTTGTTTGTTTTTAGTTCTGGCTTTGCGTGCGTGTGTTTGGATACATTCCCGGCAGGGAACAATCACCGATACGCCGGGGTATTCGATTTCTTCCCGAATCAGTTTTTTCATTTCCTCGAAATTTTTTTTCAGGGGAACGATTTCTTTCAAATGGTCGGGATGAACGCCGATGCCTTTGCAAATAGCATGAATTCGTCCGGTAGCAGCCGAATCTTGTCCGCCGGTCATGCCTGTCGTTTCATTATCGGAGATGATAATCAGCACATTAGCATTGGAATTGACGCAATCCAACAAACCGGTCATACCCGAATGGGTGAAAGTCGAATCGCCGATAACCGCCAAAGAGGGGAAAATTCCGGCATCGGCAGCGCCTCTTGCCATAGTGATGGACGCTCCCATGTCGATACAGGAGTCAATAGCGCGGAAAGGCGGCAATGCGCCTAAAGTGTAGCACCCGATATCACTGAAAACTTTCGCATTTTCATATTCTTTAATAACTTCATTCAAAGCTTCGTAAACATCCCTGTGTCCACAACCGGCACACAGGGCGGGCGGCCTTGCGGCAACTATTTCCGGCACATTGTATGGAGAAACTACTTCCAAACCGAGCGCTTTTCGAACCTTGTCCGGGGTGAGTTCGCCATCGCGTTGCAACGTTCCGTCCAATCGTCCGTGAACTTTCAAACCTATTCCCAAATAGCCTTTTAATTGCTCTTCCACAACCGGATAACCGTCTTCCAACACCAAGATTTCATCGCAGGCTTCCACCAATTGCAACAACTGTTTCCGGGGTATCGGGTATTGGCTGATTTTTAATACCGGATGCTCAAAGCCGTTGGGAAAATTTTCCTGCAAATAGTTGAAGGCGAGGCCGCAGGCGATGATGCCCACCCCTCCTTCGGGGGGGATAGAGGGAGTGTACAGCCGATTATATTTAGAATTTTCAGAAGCTTCCAAAAACTCTTTCTGTTTCTCAATTAATATTTTAAACCGGTTTCTCGCATTCGCGGGCAATAAAATATACTTCAATCCCGCATCTTTTTCCACACGGACAGGATTTTGCGGTTTCCTGTCCCGCGTTACAACGCCTGCGCGGGAATGTGCCATGCGGGTCGTTATCCTGAGCAGAACCGGATAACCCAATTTTTCCGACAAATCGTAGCCTTCGTAAACCATATCGTAGGCCTCCTGTTGGTTAGACGGTTCGAACACCGGAATCATGGCGAAATTTCCATATACACGGTTATCTTGTTCGTTTTGAGAAGAATGCATAGAAGGGTCATCGGCCGTAACAATAATCATTCCTCCGTTGATTCCCGTCATGGCAATATTCATAAAAGCATCGGCAGCTACGTTCAATCCGACGTGCTTCATACACGAAAGCGTTCGTTTTCCGGCGTATGACATGCCCAGAGCCGTTTCCAAAGCCGTCTTTTCATTGCTGCACCATACGGCATGTAAAGACGCTGTGCGCAATGTCTCTACGGTGTTTACGGCGTTTTGAATATATTCGGTAATTTCCGTCGAAGGCGTTCCCGGATAAGAATATACGCCGGATAAGCCGGCGTCGATAGCGGCTTGTGCAATGGCTTCATCGCCTAAAAAAAGTTGTTTGTTCATTATTTATTTCTATGATAAATATTTTTACTGAAAGATTA
>JAISXN010000144.1 GCA_031270525.1 Candidatus Symbiothrix sp.
GACAACTTGCTCCGCGACCAGATTTTCATTCCGGGTACGCCCGATCCGCTCAAGCAATGCGCAGGGTCGCGCGACGGCGCATTTGCCTGCTTGGTGGGTATCGCTGCACGCAACAGCATTGCCTCCGGCCTGCCGGTGAAAATTGCTGACCTGACGTCTCTCAAGCCGCAGGCGCAGAAAGAATATCAGTGATATACTTCCGCTACCGTTCCTGTGGCGGTAGAGACCCTGAGTGTTTTGATTTCGCAGGGAAAGATTTAAGGGGTGTATTTGACTACTTTGAATTTAAATCTTTATCATCATTTTCCGGATCCGGTTCTTCTTCCAGTTCCGAATCCGGTTCTTCTTCCGGAACGTCTTTTACTTTAGCCATCAATCGTATGGCAAAAAACAATACGATGATGGCGGCAACGGCGTAGAATATTTGTTTCATTCTTCTTCCGTGAGTATGGCTTTGCAATAATTCCAATTCATACCGTCGTAACGCTTGAATTGTTGAATCATCCGCGCTTTGAAATCCGTATAGTTTTTCTTTGCATCGGGAGACCAGCCTGTTTCGGCGACTGCTGCGCCGCGTGGAAATGCCATGTATTCAAGGTATTCCGAAGTTGAAATGTATTCCGTCCAGATATTTCCCTGAACGCCCAGAATGTGCTTGGCTTCTTCGGGAGTAAGCGCCGCCGGCGTCGGATTGAAACTGTATGTTTTCCACAAAGGCAAATAACCGCCGATGGACAAAGGCTCCGTCTTCGGATTCGCTTGATAATAATCCAGATAAACATAAGTATTGGGCGTCATGATCACGTCGTGGTTTTGTTTAGCGGCTTCGATTCCGCCTTGTTCGCCCCGCCACGACATCACCGTAGCATTGGGCGCCAGACCGCCTTCGAGGATTTCGTCCCAGCCGATAATGTGTTTGCCTTTGGATTCTACGAATTTTTCGATTCGTTTGATGAAATAGGATTGCAGTTCGTGTTCATCTTTCAGACCTTCTTTCTTTATCAAGGCTTGGCAATGTGCGCAACGTTCCCAACGTTTTTTGGGGGCTTCGTCGCCGCCGATATGGATGTATTCGGAAGGGAATAAATCCATTACTTCCGACAAAACGTTTTGCAGAAAAGCAAAAGTTTCTTCTTTCGGGCAATAAATATCCTCGAAAACGCCCCAAAGTCCTTCTACTTCAAAAGGACCACCCGTACAGGAAAGTTCGGGATAAGCGGTTAAAGCGGCTACGGCATGTCCCGGCATTTCAATTTCGGGAATAATTGTGATAAATCGTTTTTGAGCGTAAGCAATCACCTCTTTGATATCTTCCTGCGTATAATAACCGCCGTACCGGGTATTGTCCCACTGTCTTTTTTCGGGCGAGGTATAGCGGCCTTTCAAAGTGCGATTCCGGAATGCCGAGATTTGTTGCAATTTGGGGTATTTTTTGATTTCGATCCGCCAGCCCTGGTCTTCCGTCAAGTGCCAATGCAAAGTATTCATCTTGTGGTAAGCCAGCATGTCGATAAATTTCATTACAAATTCTTTGGATTGAAAATGCCGGCCGGCATCCAACATCAGTCCGCGGTGAACAAAACGGGGATAGTCTTCGATTTCAACGCAGGGAATAGTCCATGCAACATTGCTCTGATATGGCCGTTCGATTTGGGCGGGAAGCAGTTGGCGCAAAGTCTGTGTACCGTAGAAAATACCTTGAGGCGTTTGCGCTTCCAAGGTAATGGCGTTTGGTTTCACCGACAATCTGTAACCTTCGGCGTTACTTATCGCCGGATTGATTTTGCAAACAATAACATTCGAAGAAACGGGCGAGTTTGCGACAGCCAACCGATAACCGGCGGCTTTTCTTAATAATTCATTGAAAACAGTAACTGCATTTTTCATTTCCTGACTTTGGGCGGTCAGGACGATTTGCGTGTTGGAATTAATCACAAATTGCCCGCTGTTCACTTTCATTTGGACCGGAACGGGCACTAAATTCAAATTTGGTTTTGTTTGAGCAAATGAATAGCTCAAACAGGATATACAAATAATTGCAGATAAAAAAGTTTTGTTCATATAAAAAATTTAAAGATTTATTCTGTATTGTTTTTTTATTCACCCTGTTATTTTTTCAACTTCAATCGTCTTCTTTCCCAGCGCCGTTTCCGTTTTACTGTCATTTAATATTGATTTACTCTATACCAAATTTATAAATTGTTTGTGTTTGATAGATGCTGTCGGGATACAATTCCGTTTTCGGGAATGACGGAATATTCGGTGAATTGGGGAAATGTTGCGTTTCGAGACAGATAGCGGTTCTGTAATTGTAAACAATTCCTTTCTTGCCGGTATCCGTACCGTCTAAGAAATTTCCCGTGTAAACTTGTATTCCCGGTTCGGTTGTATAAACTTCCAAAGCAATTCCCGTAGCAGGAGAAACTAATTTGGCGGCTAATTGGTTAATGTCGCCCGGTTTGTTTAATACATAATTGTGGTCGTAGCCTTTTCCGAATTTAATGGCTTCAAAAGTTGTGTCGTCGATTTGTGCTCCGATGGCTTTCGCTGTTGTAAAATCCAACGGCGTATTTTTTACTTTTGCGATGACTCCGGTCGGAATTAATTCATCGTTTGTCGGCGTAAAATTATTGGCGTCTATGAAAAGTGTATGGTCGAGAATCGTATTATTCGGGTCTCCGGACAAGTTGAAATATGAATGGTTCGTCAGATTCACCACTGTCGATTGATTGGCTTCCGCTTCGTAATCAATATGAAGCGCATTGTCATCGGAAAGGGAATAGGTTACTGTTACCAGCATGTCGCCGGGGAAACCTTCTTCATTGTTTTTGGAAAGATATTTACAAACCAAAGCCGTGCTATCCTGCTGTTCAATATCGAAATAGCGGGTATGAAAACCGCGCAATCCTCCGTGTAAGGTATTGTTACCGTCGTTTTGTTTGAGCCTGTAAGTAGCTCTGTTGCTGAGTGTCATTTTTCCGTTGGCAATCCGGTTGCCGTAGCGGCCGATAATCGCTCCGAAGTTGGTTTTTACAGGAATGTACTGTTCGATATTGTCGAAACCTAAGACAACATCGCGGAAATTCCCCGATTTATCGGGTACCCAGATAGAAACAATCCGTCCGCCGATGTTTGTAACGCAGACTTCCATACCGTTCGCATTTTTGATTGTGTATAAACGCGTTATTCTCCCTTCTTCCGTGGTCGTTTCAAACTTGGAATTCTCTAAGCCGGAGGCTGTTGTCGTTGGAGCAGTTTCTTTTTTTCCACAAGAAACCAACAAAATTGCAGATGCAGCTAAAATAAAAATGTTTTTTTTCATGATGCTATTAAATTGTTAAATTATTAAATTATTGAATCTTTCAATTTTACAAGTATTTCTTCTTCCTGAAATACAACAGGAATGCCGTGATGAAAATCGCCATTAATACGTATGAAAATGCATATCCCCATTTCCAATGCAATTCGGGCATCACGTCGAAGTTCATCCCATAGATACTTGCAATCAGGGTCGGAGGCATGAAAATCACCGATATAATCGTAAAAATCTTAATAATCTTGTTCTGTTGGATGTTCAACAAACCGAGGAAAGTATCCTGCAAGTAGTCCAAACGATCGAAACTAAACCGGATGTGTTCCAGCAGGGAATTAATGTCTTTAATCAGGATAGTCAGTTTGGCATGCAGTTCGTGAGGAACGAGACTACTTCGCAACATGTTGGAAACAGCGCGTTGTTTATCAATGATATTTTCGCGAAACATCATCGTTTTTTCCTGTAAGTTCTTGATTTCCAATAAAGCGTCTTCGTCCGCATCCTGAATACTATTACTCATGTCCGTAATCTCCATGGTGATTTCTTCAATCATATCTGCGTCGAATTCGATTCGGGTTTCGAGGAGAGCAAGGAAAATATGGTAACCTGTTGTAAAATTATGCGGATTGGCGAATATTTTTTTTATGGTTTCGGTGAAAGAACTCAAATCCTCACTCCGTACAGAAATGAGCATATTGTTTTTCATAATAAAAGAAACCGGATTTTTGTCGTAAGTGCCTAACAGAAAGTTTGTATTTACGACCAAAGTGTCGCGTGTTTCAATGTAGCGGGAAGATGTTTCAATTTCAATCATTTCTTCTTCTTCCTGAATATAGATTTTCAGGAAATCCTCCAATTGAGACTCAATTTCCTCGTCCACATCGTTTAAGTCAATCCATAGTATATCGTTTTCCGGAATTTGTTTGATAAATTCGATACTGCGGCTGATTTTAACCGTATCATCTTTCCGATAGAAAAGTTTAAATTCGGACATAATTACAGATTTAAATAGTATGGAATATTTATAATTATCTCGACACCTTTCGCAAAAGGAATACAAAGATATATAATTTTTCCAATTTATACCTAATTCGGAATGAAATTTTTGTAATTACGATTACGGATTACGGTTAATTTTTTTTTTGAAAACAATTAACCCGATGATTACCAGCGCTGCATTCACAATCAACAGTTCATAACCGAACTGATAACCGGCGGTCGCTTTCAAAAGCAAATTTCCCGCAAAACAGAGGATAGGGGAAACGATGCAAATGTACGGAACAAGCTTGTCGTGAGTCCTGGATTTGAATAAAATACCGAATCCGAATAAGCCCAGCAAAGGCCCATAAGTGTAAGAGACAATCTTATAAAGAGCGTCAATTACGCTGGTATTATTAATGGCTTTGAAAAGCAACATAATTCCGATGAAAGCGAGCGAAATTGCCAAATGTACGCTCAACCGGATTTTTCGCGCTTTCTTTTCGTCGTGTTTGTCAATTCCCAGAAAATCCACACAAATGGAAGTGGTCAGTCCCGTCAAAGCAGAATCGGCGCTGGCAAAAGTCACGGCAATAATACCGATAGTAAAGAAGATAATTGCCGCAGTTCCGAAATAACCGTTTGAAATCAGCGTCGGAAGAATATCATCTCCCATTGCCGGCAAAGCGATATGGTTGACAGAAGCGTAATTGAGCGCCAATATCCCTAAACAGAGAAATAAAAAATTAACCGGAATGAAAACGAGGCTGTAAGTGCAAACGTTTTTTTGAGCTTCGCGCAGGTTTTTGCACGAAAGATTTTTCTGCATCATTTCCTGGTCAATTCCCGTCATGGCGATGGTTACGAACATCCCACCGATGAATTGTTTGAAAAAATTTTGTTGCGAATACCAATCATCGAAAACAAAAATGCGAGCGTGCGGACTTTCTTTTACCGAAGTAATTATTCCGGTGAAATCGAGGTTTAATCCTTTTGCAACTTGCCAGATGATAATAATCAAAGCGGCAATTAAAAAGAAAGTTTGTAACAAATCGGTCCAGACGATTGTCTTAATACCGCTTTTGTGGGTATATAACCAAATCATCAACAGGAATCCGGCGGCAGTAACCGTAAAAGGAATGTTCCATGCGTCAAAAACGTAAGTTTGGAGGATTAATACGGCTATGTAAAGTCGTGTCGCAGCCACAGCGGTTCGCGACAAAATGAAAAAACCGGCTCCGGTTTTATATGCATTTCGTCCGATGCGATTATTCAAATAAGCGTAAATACTGGTGACATTCAGTTTATAATAAACCGGCAAAAGGACAAAAGCAATCACCGCATATCCGGATAAAAACCCTATAACCATTTGCATATAGGTCATGTCGAATTTTCCGACCATTCCGGGAACGGACACAAAAGTTATCCCCGACAAAGAAGACCCAACCATCCCAAAAGCGACGATATACCACGGCGATTTCCGGTTGCCCAGAAAAAACGCGGCATTTCCGGAGTGCTTTTTCCCTATGAACCGGGAAATAGTAAACAATACTCCGAAATAGAGCAGAATCAAAATAAAAATAAAAGTTCCGTTCATAAATTGCTTGCAAAATTATAAAAAAATCTTTAATTTTGTGTCTGTTAATTTAACTTGTATGATGACACACAAATTTTCTTTCTTTTCCGCTTTGACTTTGTTTCTCTTGTTGTCTTGCAACCGGAGCGAAAAGGTCGCTTATTCCGGATTAAATGCTTTGGTTGATAGCGTTCGCATGCAATATGTCCCCGACCGGCGCGATAACGTATATGACATTTCCGTTTCCCGGTGGGAAAATAAACCGGTAATCCGTGGAGTTACTTCCGTTGCCGAAGCGAAAACCGATTTGCTGAACCGCATCCGGGAAATCCATCCGGAAGCCGTTGACAGCGTTCGTATTTTACCGGACGAAAATTTGGAAGACCGGATTTATGCCATAGCAAATGTATCGGCCGCCGACCTGCGTACCGGACCCGATTACGACGCCGAAATGGCCACCCAACTCCTGCTTGGTATGCCGATGCAGGTTTTTCAATCGGAACAAGGCTGGTATCGTGTGAAAACTCCGGAAAACTATGTCGCATGGATACAGAGCGGTACAGTTGTTCGGGTAAATGAAGAAACGTTTCGTCAATGGCTCGAAGCGCCCAAGGTGATTTTCACCGATGATTACGGTTTTGCTTACGAAACGCCGGATGAACACGGACAACGGACGTCCGATATCGTTTTCGGCAATCTGTTAAAAAGGGAAGGCGAAAGCGGTCGCTTTTACAAAATTTCCTATCCCGACGGACGTAAAGGATATGTGCTGAAATCGCAAAGCCGCCTTTTCGACGATTGGAAAAACGCCATTCAATTTACCGGCGAAAGCATTGTCCGGCAGGCGGTTTTGTTAAAGGGTATTCCTTACACATGGGGCGGAACATCGGTCAAAGCATTGGATTGCAGCGGATTTGTCAAAACGGTATATTTGAAACACGGTATCGTTCTGAAACGCGACGCGTCACAACAGGCTAAAACCGGTATTCCGGTCGATATCAGCAACGGATATGACCGGCTTCGTCCCGGTGATTTGTTGTTTTTCGGGAAAAAAGCCGAAGGCGGCCGCAAGGAACGAGTGCGGCACGTCGGTATATACATGGGTAATAAAGAATTTATCCACGAAGCCGGTTTTGTTCATGTAAGCAGCTTTGATCCGGCACAACCGCATTATGACGAAAACAATACCCTCGAATTGATTCGTGCCGCCCGCATTATCGGTGCGGCAGGTACGGACGGCATTTGGGAATTAGGTGAAAATCTTTTGTGTCAAATTCAAAAATAAAAAATATCATGGTTAGACGTAATTTTCTGAAAACGGCTGCATTGGCCGCTATGTCCGGCGCTTTGCCGGTTACTGCATCGGCGCAAAATAAAATTACCGGTAAATCATCAGCCGGAAAAGGGAAAATGAAACTCACATTTCGTCCCTATGATTTGCAGTTGAGGCATGTATTTACAATTGCCAATTCATCGCGGACTACCACGCCGGTCATATTGACGGAGATTGAATATGAAGGTATTACCGGCTACGGCGAAGCCTCGATGCCCCCTTATTTGGGCGAAACGCAGGCCTCGGTTGTCGAATTTCTGAAAAAAGTGAATCTGGAACAATTTTCCGGTCCCTTTGAGTTGGACGATATTCTGACTTATGTCGATAAAATCGCGGAAAACAACACCGCTGCCAAGGCTTCCATTGATATTGCCTTGCACGATTTGGTCGGGAAACTGATGGGTCAGCCCTGGCACAAGATTTGGGGATTGGACGCTTCGAAAGCTCCTTCGACTACTTTTACCATCGGTATTGATACGCCGGAAGTCGTCAAACAAAAAACGCGGGAAGATGCGCCGTTGTACAATATATTAAAGGTGAAACTCGGCCGGCCGGGCGATAAGGAAATGATTGAAGCCATTCGCTCGGTAACCGGTAAGCCGATAGCCGTGGACGCCAACCAGGGTTGGACAGACAAACATTTCGCTTTGGATATGATTCATTGGCTCAAAGAAAAAGGTATTGTGATGATTGAGCAGCCTATGTCGAAATACAAATTGGACGATATTGCATGGATTACCGAACGCAGTCCGCTGCCTATTTATGCCGACGAATCGTTTCAACGCTTGCCGGACGTGTTTCGTCTAAAAGGCGCATTTACAGGCGTTAATATTAAACTGATGAAATGTACGGGGATGCGCGAAGCCTGGAAAATCCTGACTGTCGCACGCGCCGCCAATATGGATGTGATGATTGGTTGTATGACGGAAACTTCTTGCGCTATTTCGGCTGCGTCCCAACTGTCGCCTGCTGTTGATTTTGCCGATTTGGACGGCAATCTGTTGATTAGCAATGATATTTACAAAGGAACTACCGTAGTGAACGGGACACTTACTTTGAATGATTTGCCGGGGATTGGGATAAAGAGATTATAGAGAGGTAAAAAAAAATTGTTAGTATTGATTTCTAATGAGATCGTTTTGGGTTTTTTTAACGCGGAGTTACACGGAGTGTGTTTTCACGGAGTAAACGCGGAGTAGTTTCGTTTTTGAAAATAAAAACTCCGTGAAACTCCGTGAAATTAACTCCGTGTAACTCCGTGTCAAAAAAACCAAACGAAATTCAGTTTATGCAACAAATAAACGTTATCTTTGTAACCGCACAGTCAATGATGGTCAGCGCGATTAAAGACCGAAATAATTTGAATACATAAATACAAATAATAAATGAAAAAAACATCAATCCTCAGCCTCTGCCTGGTTTTATTAGCCGGCTGCACCCCCAACAAACAAACCGATACCCCCCTGTCCCTGACCTGGGAAATGGGCAAAAACGGCATCCAACCCGGCGTATGCGAACAAACGTTTTACCTCAAAAACACCGGTAAAACCGAGCTGAAAAACAATTGGACCATCTATTTTAATCAAATCTCGGCTTCCTCGTCGTTACCGGACGACAGCGCTGTTTTGGTTGTCGAGCGGATAGCGTCGACATATTTCAAAATGTATCCTGTGCAAAATTACAAACCGCTTGCGCCGGGAGAAACGCTTACCTTTACGTATCGTTGCAGAGGCGGAATTATCAAGGAATCGGCTGCGCCTCAAGGCGCTTATATTGTTTTTACGGATAAAAACGGCCACGAACAACAACCGCAAAATATCCCTGTCGAAGTGCTTCCGTTTACACAAGCTTATCAGTGGACGCGACCGGGAACGGCAGAGTTGCCTTATCCCGACGGAAATTACATGTATGCACAAAACGCCTTTTTCAGCGAACCGGTCGAATTGGACGAATATGCAATTTTCCCTTCCCTGAAATCCCTTAGAAAAACCGGTGGAACGTCTTCATTTTCCCAAAACATTCAATTAAAATACGACTCCGCTTTTGAGAATGAAGCCGCTTTATTGCAGGAACAATTGGTTTCACTTTTCGGTTGCACCGTTTCCGAAACCGGCGAAACCGTCATCGAATTGAAACAACCGGATGCAGAATGGGAATATATAAAAGCTTATTATGAACTGACCGTCGAAAATAACCGGGTTGAAATCTGCGGAACGGAAAATGAAGCCGTATTTTACGCCTGCCAGACATTAATCAACGTATTGGGAAATGCGGGCAAACTTCCGGCAACTCTTTCCAATGCGCGTATTACGGATTATCCCGATACGCATCACCGCGGAATTATGCTGGATGTAGCGCGTAATTTTACTAAAAAGGAAGATGTACTGAAAATAATCGACCGCCTGGCGATGTACAAACTCAATGTACTGCATTGGCACCTGACCGATGACGAAGCCTGGCGCCTCGAAATTCCCGGATTGGAAGAACTGACGGCCATCGCTTCCCGGCGCGGACATACGCACGACGAATCGACCTGTCTGTATCCCGCTTTCGCTTGGGGTTGGGATGCGTCGGACGCCACCTCGCCGGCCAACGGCTATTATACGCGGAGCGATTTTATCGAAGTTTTGAAATACGCCAATCAGAGGCATATCCGTGTGATTCCCGAAGTGGATATGCCGGGACATTCACGTGCAGCCATTAAAGCGATGAATGTCCGTTACAAAAAATACATCAACACGGATAAACAAAAAGCGGAAGAATTCCTCCTGGCCGATTTTGCCGATACTTCCAAATACAATTCCGCCCAGAATTTTACGGATAATGTGATGAACGTAGCATTGCCTTCGAGCTATCGCTTTGTAGAAAAAATAGTCGATGAAATCGACAAAATGTATGCCGAAGCCGGATTGAAATTGACCGTTTTTCATATCGGAGGCGACGAAGTACCGAAAGGCGCATGGGAAGGCTCCGCCGTTTGCAGTGACTTTATGAAAGCCCAAAATATAAAGGAAATCCGGGAGCTGAAAGATTATTTTCTGGAACAAGTTTTACCCATATTGTCTAAACGCAATATTCAGCCGGCCGGTTGGGAAGAAGTAGCGATGCACGGCGGTACGCCCAATCCCAAATTTGCAAACAGTAATATTCTCAGTTATTGCTGGAATACCTTGCCGGAATGGAAAGGCGATCAGTTGCCTTATAAATTGGCCAATGCCGGATATCCGGTTATCCTTTGCAATGTAACCAATCTGTATATGGATATGTCTTATAACCGGCACCAGAGCGAACCGGGCTTGCATTGGGGCGGATTCGTGAACGAATACAATTCATTCGACATATTGCCTTACGACATCTACAAATCGGTACGTAACGGATTGAACGGCGAACCGTTGGATATCAACGCCGTTTCCAAAGGAAAAGTTCCCTTAGATAAAGGAGCGTCCGTACAAATCAAAGGTTTGCAAGGGCAGTTATGGGCGGAAACGATTCGCAGTTTCGAGCAGGTGGAATATAATTATTTTCCAAAACTGTTCGGCTTAATCGAACGCGCCTGGAACATCCAACCGGAATGGTCGAATCCCTACAACGAACGGAAATACGAAACAGCCAAACGGGTGTACAATGCTCAGATTGCCGAAAAAGAATTGCCTCGCTTGGCTAAATCAGGCGTAAATTTCAGGGTATCGCAACCCGGCATTATCATCAAAGACGGTTTATTGTATGCCAATTCCGCTATTCCGGGTGCAGTAATCCGTTATACGGTTGACGGCAGTGAGCCGACGGAAACGTCTGCCGTATGGACGGAGCCGGTGGCTTGCGATGCGGGA
>JAISXN010000044.1 GCA_031270525.1 Candidatus Symbiothrix sp.
TTATTTCAATTTATATACTTCGCTCGCTCCCAAAAGGAAACAACCCACGCCGAAATCTTCAAAATTCGGAATTTTATCGTATGTAACCGGTTGTCCGTCTTTGGGTTCTTTGCCGGTGCCCTGTACCCATCCGAGGAAGCCGTTAGGATGTACTGCGTCTTTTACCAAGACATTCCAGGCTTTTAACAAGACCGGCAGATAGATGTTTCTATCCAGAATATGGTTGTTAATTCCCCAGGCTATGCCGTAAACGAAGAGCGATGTACCGGTTGTTTCCTTGCCTCCGAAATTTGTCGGATCATGCAGGCTGACATTCCAGAAACCGTCTTCCCTTTGGCATTTTTTTAAGGCTTCGGACATGGATAGAAAATCGGTTATGTATTCCGCGCGGTGTATTTCATCTTCCGGAATGGTTTCTATCATGCGGACCAGAGCGGCATATACCCAGCCGTTGCCCCGTGACCAATAGCAATTTCTTCCGTTGGGTTCTTTGTACGGAGGCACAAAATCGGCGTCCCGCCACCAAAGACCTTCTTCGCGATTGAATAAACCTTTTCCTCCGTGCTCATTTCTTGTGAAGGAATACATTTGATACATTTTTTCAAAGTAGCTCCTGTCGCCGGTCAGTTCGCCTAATTTTGCCAGGACCGGCGCCGCCATCTGGATAGCGTCAATCCATGACCAGTCATCTATTTGCGGCGTATTGACCAGCATGTCCATACATGCTTTTATATTCCTGATTTTTTCCGGATCGGGCGCCATTTTGTACAAATCAATGTAGATTTGCCCACAGCACTGATCGTCGGCATTGCGGGTCGTATTTCCGTTCCGCAGACCCCAATGGTGAAACTCCGCCCAGTCCAGCATATAATTATAATATTTTTCCTGGGGATAAATCCGGTATAGAGCTATCAGGCCTTCATAATAAACGCCTCTTGTCCATATATTGCTCGGACGGATAATGTCCGTAGAGGAAGGTTTTTTGTAATCGGCATATTTTTCCATGAAATAATCGTTAACTTGCATCATGGCGCGAAGAACATCTTTTTTGCCGGGTAGTTCTTGCGTGTGCACCGGAATGATATTTCCCGCAATAATAATCAGCAGGAGAAATAATCCTTTTTTTGTTGCTTGATTCATATTAGTCCATTGTTTTTTCAAGTTACAAAATAAATGTAATAATTCGCCGTAAACAATGGAAATTTATTCAGTTAAATAGAAAATTTACTTATAAACATGGATTATTGTACACTAAGTATGGAATATTGTACAAATGAATCATTTTTACCGGAATTTTGTTTACATTTGTCTAAATTTAATACCCCATGAAAGCCAGATTCAACGGATTTTTATTAGTTTGTCTGTTCTGGGTTGTCAATCCGGTTCATGCAATTGAAACTCTTCGTTTCGAATGGATTAGCGACAGGGATGGTTTATCCCAAAACACTGTCCGCTGTGTTATTCAGGACAGCATGGGGTTTATATGGTTCGGCACTATCAACGGTTTGAACCGTTACAATGGAAAAGAATTTATTGTAATGCTTTCCAAGACAGGCGATTTTGTTCCTTTGCCCGATAACCGGATACGAAGTTTGCTGGTAGACCGGCATGGTTATATCTGGATACGCACAACCGCTAATATTTTTTGTTGTTATGATCCCCGTTTGGAACGTTTTGTGGATTACGATCCGGAAAACCGTCAGAAATATTTTACACAAGTTCATACTTTTTCCAACGACGACGTCTGGCTGTGGGGCGCCGGTGGGGGATGTTGCCGTATCCGGCACAGCAAAGGGCGATTGCAATCGCTCCGCTTTGGTGAAGCCGAATTGGGCACTCTGTCGGTTAATTTTGTGCATGAAGACGCTTTGCAGCGGATTTGGATAGGCTCCGACAAGGGTTTATTCTGTTTGGAAGGCGACCGCGCCGTCAAAATATCTTCCGAAGCGTTTTTCTTCATTCACGAATGGGATAAATACTTGTTTTTTATCAACGATAAACATATTGTTCCTTATGACTCAGGGAAACAAAAATTTGCGGCGGCAATTGCGTATCCCGGAAACAAAACAATTTCCCTGAACATGACTGCCATGTTGAATAAGGGTTTGATTTTACTGACTACCAAAGAAGACATTATCGCTTTCGATTCTCCCAAAAAGAAGTTTATTCCGGCCGAAACCTTATTTGAGAACCAAGCCGTCAAAAATGCGAGTTTTTGTACCGATAACAAAGGAAATAAGTGGGTATATAATCTTTCCGGTTCTATCTGGCGACAGTTTCCCGATAATCATTTTGAAAAAATCGACCTGATTCCGTCGAACATTCTTTCGGTAATTGACGCCGAAAGGTATGAAATTTATCACGATTCGCACAATATCATTTGGATTACTACTTATGGCAACGGCTTGTTCGCTTTAGACTTGAATAACGGCCAAACGTATCATTATACGGTCAATAACAGCGATTTACCGACTAATTACCTTTTGTGCGTCACGGAAGATAAATCGGGAGAAATATGGGTAGGCACGGAGTTCGCCGGTATCAGCAAGATTTCGCTGAACAATTATCCGCTACAGATTTTATCTCCGGAACCGAAAGAAAACAACAACCGGAGCAATGCCATACGTCTTATTTACGGCGACAGTAAAGAGCGTTTCTGGATAGGAACGCGCAGCGGTTATCTGCATATTTACGACCGCAGTTTCAAAAAGCTGAAATCGCACAAAATACAGGGCGCTTTGCCTTTTGCCGCGATGGAAGATTCAGGCGGCAACATTTGGCTGGGCACGCGGGGGAACGGGTTGATGGTTTTTCCACCTTCCGGAGAAGCTCCTATTCGTCATTACCGCTTGCGCGACGTCGAACCGGAATCGAACAACAGCAATAATGTGTTTGACCTGATACGCGACTCGAAAAACCGGATTTGGGTGGCTTCGTTCGGCGGCGGATTGCATTATGCCGACCTCAATGAGAAAGAAATTACTTTCCGGCAGATTAATACCCGGACGGTCAATCAAAATAGAATGCGTGTCATTATGCAAGACCATAAGGGAATGATTTGGACGGGAACAAACGAAGGCGTTATTGTTTTCAACCCGGACGAGTTAATACTTGACAATAAAAAATATATCAATTTCCACTTCGATGTAAATGACGACCGTTCTATCAATAACAATGAGGTGAAAGCTATTTTTGAGGACAGTAAAGGGCGTATCTGGTTTGGAACTACCGGCGGCGGATTGAATTTATTGGTCAGGGAAGAACCGCTCGAAAATTCCCTGTTTCAGCATTTTACGGCAAAAAACGGACTTTCTAACGAAGTTATTCAAACCATTATGGAAGATGATCAGGGATTTATCTGGGTAAGCACCGAAGGCGGGAGCGGGATTTCCAAACTTGATCCGGAAACCGGACGTTTTGAAAATTTCGCTTTGTCCAATCACCGGCAAGCGGGACTGTTCAACGAAGGCGCCCGATGGAGAATGGGAAACGGAAACCTGATGTTCGGCAGTTATTTCGGCGTGTTTATTTTCAATCCTTCCGAAATCAAATCCGATGCCTACACGCCGCCGGTAGTGATTACCGGATTGAAAATCAACGGTACGAACGTTCATCCCGAAACGCGCAATTCACCTTTGACCGAAAGTATTTCCCTGGCAAAAGAAATCCGGTTGAAACACGATCAAAATTCGTTCAATATTGAATTTGCCATGTTGAATTTTCATTCTTCGGCTTTCAACCAATATACATATTACCTGGATGGTTACGAAAAACAATGGAATCCGGTTGCAAGGTATAATATCGTCGCTTACCGCAATGTGCCGCCGGGAACGTATTGGTTCAAGGTGAAAGGGAGCAATAGTTTCGGAATCTGGACAGACAAAGAAACGACCTTGAAAATTGTTGTTACACCGCCGTTTTGGAAATCAGCCTGGGCATATCTGTTTTATTTCCTGGTGATTGCGCTTGCTGTTTTCTTCTCGGTACGAGTTATTATGCAAATCAACCGTTTGCATACGGCTGTGGAAGTGGAACGGCAACTGACGGAATACAAATTGCGTTTCTTTACCAATATTTCGCACGAGTTCCGTACGCCGTTGACGATTATCCGCGGTTCGATAGAAAACCTGACGGTCATGGAGAAGTTGCCGGCTGCCGCTGTGAAGCAAATTAACCAAATGGCGAAAAGCGCTTCCCGCCTGCTCCGGTTGATTGACCAACTGCTCGAATTCCGGAAGTTACAGAATAAAGGTTTGAAATTGCAATTGTCGCGTACGGAAGCGGCGGCTTTCTTTTACGACATTTTCCAAACGTTCAGGGAACTGGCTGAAAAGAAAAAGATTGAGTTTTTGTTCGAGTCCAATCTGCCGGAAAAAGAATTGTTGCTGGATAGAAACAAGTGGGATAAAATTGTTTATAACCTCTTGTCGAACGCGATGAAACACACGCCCGATAACGGGATGATTGTAATGCGCCTGTTTTTCTCGGAACAGGACGACCAAATGGTTTTGAGCGTTTCGGACAGTGGCGCCGGCGTTCCGAAAGACAAGCAAAGTTCATTGTTTGAACGATTTGCACAATTAGATTCTTCTACCGGCGGCACAGGCGTAGGTTTGCATTTGACGGCTGAATTGGTGGCGACTCACAAAGGAAAAATCGAATATTCCGATTCCGAATTGGGCGGAGCTTGTTTTACGGTAACCATTCCAATGTCGGATAGCCGCTACCGGAAAGAAGAAATTGTGGAAACGCAACCGGCGCCGAAATTAAACGCAACGGACACAGAGAAAAAGTCCGCCGAAGCTTCAACCGAAGATTTACAGGCCGGTAAACGCTATAAAGATTATAAAATTCTAATCATTGAAGATGATGACGAAGTTCGCGAGTTTATATCCAACCAGTTGACGGAAATGTTTTTAGTGTTTGTAGCCAAAGACGGGACGGAAGGTCTGGAAAAAGCCGTTCAGGAGCAACCCAACCTGATTATCTGCGATGTGATGATGCCCGGTATCGATGGTTTTGAAGTTACCCGCCAACTGAAAGATGATTTCCTGACCAGCCATATTCCTGTTATTTTGCTGACTGCCCATTCTTCGGAGGAACATCAGTTGGAAGGCATTCGGGCAGGCGCCGATTCGTATATTACCAAACCATTCAGTATTAAATATTTGCAGGCTCGCATTATCAAACTTATCGAACAAAGGGAAAGACTGCAACAGAAATTTGCGCAGGAACCGGGAGTTCCCCAACTTTCCATCAACTTTACGGATAAGGACAAGGATTTTATTAATAAAATTCACCGGTTAATTGAGCAGAACATGGAAAATGTGGATTTTTCCGTAGATACGTTTGCGCAAATCGCCGGCATGGGACGCACCAATTTTTACAAGAAAGTGAAAGGGCTTACCGGTCATTCGCCGAACGAATATTTTCGCATCGTTCGCATGAAAAAGGCTGCCGAATTATTGGCAACTACCAACCTGAACGTATCGGAAGTGTCCTACAAAGTCGGTATCAGCGATCCGTTTTATTTCAGTAAATGTTTTAAGGCGCAGTTTGGGAAATCGCCTTCGCAGTTTCAGAAAGGTTAGAGATGCGATTCAATTAATTTTATTACCTTTGCCGACGCAAAAATAAGAGCAAATACAATGAAAAAAAAGATTTTGATTACAGGCGCAAACGGTCAATTGGGTAATGAATTACAAAAACTCGCGCCTGCTTATCCTCAATTTGAGTTTTTTCCGGTAGATATTGATACATTCAACCTCTGCGACAAAGCAGAAGTAGGGTCTTTTTTCGGCAAAAGTCCGATGGATTATATTATCAATTGCGCAGCTTACACCGCTGTTGACAAAGCAGAAGACGAAGTCGAAAATTGTTACAAAGTCAACTGCGATGCGGTACAAAATTTAGCCGAATCGGCGCAGGAGCATACCCGGATTATCCATATTTCAACGGATTATGTTTTCGACGGAACAGGAAAAATACCCTTGAAAGAATCGGATCAGACGAATCCGCAGTCGGTTTACGGGAAAAGTAAATTGGCCGGCGAACAAATATTGATGAAAATCAAACCGGAAAGTATCATCATCCGCACGGCCTGGTTGTATTCTTCGTTCGGCAATAATTTTGTCAAGACCATGATTCGCCTTGGTAAAGAGCGTTCGGAACTGAATGTTGTCTGCGACCAGCACGGCACGCCGACTTATGCCGCCGATTTGGCGCAGGCGATTCTTTCCGTGATTATCCGTACCGAAGAAACCGGAAATTTTTCGGCGGGCATTTATCATTACAGCAATGAAGGCGTTACAACATGGTTTGATTTTACAAAAAAGATTTTACAGTTGGCGGGAATAACAACTTGTACCGTGCATCCGATACCAACGAGTCAGTATCCAACAAAAGCGCCCCGTCCGGAATATAGCGTTCTGGACAAGTCGAAAATTAGGGAAACTTTCGGGATTGTTGTTCCGGAGTGGGAGCAGAGTTTGCAGCGATGTATCGGATTGGGGATAAAGTTGTGAAAATTCTACTGCAAATGGGCAAAACTATTATCATTCGCATTTAGCCCAATTTTCAATTCTTATATCTTTAAATTGTTTGAAATGCTTCACATTATCTGTGATCAACGTTAAATTGTTTGCAATGGCAGAAGCGCCTATGATAAGATCAAATTCATCATGCAATGGTATGCCTGCTTTCTTTAACCGGACTTTTTCTTTTGCATAAGCCTTACTTCCCATACCAACAGGAAGTACCTTTAAATTGTGTAGAAAAATATCAACAGCTTCGTAATGTTTTTGGGGATTATTACTATTTTCCGCTCCATAATACAGTTCAAGAATGGTAACTTCTGAAATACAACAACTGTCACGCCAATTTCCTTCAATAAAGTCACTAAAATTAAGTTTTCCTCGTAAGAAAAAAATGCAGGTATTAGTATCCAGGATATAACGTGTCATAGTATTAAGTCTCTATTTCTGAATTTACGGCTGTTCCTTATTTCAACACAAATTTCTTCCGTATTTTTATCCATATCCGC
>JAISXN010000010.1 GCA_031270525.1 Candidatus Symbiothrix sp.
GGAGCAAATACAAGGCGCAGCAACGTGAAAATGCTTTTTTGCAACAGGCAAGCCGGGAAAAGTACATCAACACCCAAAATATGCTTGAAGCCGAACTCTACCGCGTCAAACATCAATTGGACGACGCCGTGCGACGGATTTCCCTTTACCGGAAACAAACGGAATTGGCGCAAGCGACCTGCAATCTGCTTATTCAAGAATTTGCATCGGGCAAAAACGATTTGTCGAACGTAATTCAAGTACAACGGCAACTTCTGGATTATGAATTGAAAACAGCCGAAGCGGTCGCCGATTACAATACAATGTCAGCAAATATTCAAAAATTAATATCAAATAAATATGAATAACAAAATATTGAAATACATCCTTTATGGACTGATTTTTGCGGGGGGACTTTTTTTCGGAAAACTGATTTTTGGCAATCATTCGGGGGATAAGCACACAACAGAACAAACACCCGAAGCCGAAGCGCAAGTTTGGACTTGCTCCATGCATCCGCAAATCAGGCAAGACCATCCGGGCAAATGTCCTATTTGTGCAATGGATTTAATTCCCCTCAAAACGCAGGGAACAGGTACGGAAAACATTGACCCTGATGCAATTCAAATGTCGGAAGAAGCTGTTGCACTGGCAAATATCCAGACAACGGTTGTAGGAGCGTTGCGTACAACGCCTGTAAAAGAAATACGCATGTACGGCATAATCAAACCTGACGAACGACTGTTGCGTTCGCTGGTATCGCACGTAAGCGGACGTATCGAAACGCTTTCGGTGAATTTTGCCGGCGAAACCGTTCGGGAAGGACAAGTGATTGCAAAAATATATTCGCCTGATTTACTGAATGCTCAACAGGAATTGCTGGAAGCTAAAAAGTTGGAAGCTACGCAACCGGCCTTGTTGAACGCCGCCCGCGAAAAACTCCGTTTTTGGAAACTTTCCGACAAGCAAATCGCCGAAATCGAACAAACCGGTAAAGTTTTGCCGACTATCAATATTTTAGCGAATGTAAGCGGTATCGTGATTGACAAGAAAGTGGAACAAGGCGATTATGTTAATCAAGGCGGCGTGCTGTTTGATTTGGCAGATTTATCGTCGGTATGGGCGATGTTCGACGCTTATGAATCGGATTTGCCTTACCTGAAAATCGGCAATCATGTCGAATATACCTTGCAAACTTTACCAGGTAAATCCTTTTCGGGCAAAATTTCTTTTATCGACCCGATACTCGACAAGACTACGCGAACCGCCAAAGTCCGCGTGGAGACCGCAAATCCGGGATTGGAACTCAAACCGGAAATGTATGCTAATGCCTTAGTTAAAAACCATTTAAAACAGAATGGAAATGAAATCATCATTCCAAAAACAGCTTTGTTGTGGACAGGTAAGCGTTCCATTGTTTATGTCAAACAACCGGATACGGATTTACCTGTTTTCAAACTCCGTGAAATTGATTTGGGCGCTTCTTTAGGCAATGAATACGTTGTGTTGTCCGGACTTAGCGACAGCGAGGAAATCGTTACCAACGGCGCATTTGTCATTGACGCCAGCGCCCAGTTAGAAGGCAAACCGAGCATGATGAATTTAAATTCCGACGTCACAAAGTCTCTACAAGATATGCGTGTCGAAGGACTGTGCGAAATGTGTAAAGACCGGATTGAAAAAACGGCGAAAAATATAACCGGCATTTCGTCTGCCGTTTGGGATATTCAAACAAAACAATTACATTTGCAGTACGATTCGAAGCTGACCTCACCGGATAAAGTAGCAAAGGCTTTGGCAAAAGTCGGACATGATACGGAAAAATACAAAGCAAATGACGAGGTTTACAACGCTTTGCCTGCTTGCTGCAAATACAGAAAATAAAGAAAATGAGATTATTAGGAAATATTATTTGGCTGGTTTTCGGAGGAATATTTGTTTCGATAGGCTATTTGCTTGCCAGTATTCCATTGATAATAACCATTATCGGCATTCCGTTTGGAATACAAACCGTTAAATTGGCAATATTAGCGCTTTGGCCTTTTGGCAAAACAATCAAGGATAGAGGAAATTCGGGCGGATGTCTTTGTCTAGTCATGAATATTATATGGTTAGTATTTGGCGGGCTTGAAATCTGTTTACTCCATTTATTTTTGGGATTACTGTTTTGCATAACCATTATCGGTATTCCGTTCGGCAAGCAACATTTTAAGTTGGCGGCTTTGGCTTTGACTCCTTTTGGAAAAGAAATTTACTGATAAAAAACATTTTAGTATGAAACAATTTATTTATTTAATGATTTCGGTTGCGATGATTGTAACCGTAAATGCTTGTTCGAAAACTACTTCCGATAAGAAAGCGGAAACTTCGACGGAAGCTCCCGCAACGGAAACAGAAAGTACGATTACCCATGCCCACTTGGCAGTAAACGGTAGCTGTGAAATGTGCAAAGAACGTATTGAAAGCACCGCTAAAGCCGTTGAAGGCGTAGCAGGCGCCGAATGGGACGACGAAGAGCAACAATTGCATTTGAATTTCGACACGGCCGAAACGTCTTTGGAAACCATCAGTAAAGCGCTTGCCCAAGCCGGTCACGATACCGAATTTGACAAGGCTCCCGATGAAGTTTACAATGCTTTGCCCGCTTGCTGCAAGTACAGGAAATAATTCGTATCTTTTATGGATTCATTTCTTCAGCAATTAAACGATAATCAACGCAAAGCCGTCCTCTACAACGAAGGTCCCAGTTTAGTCATTGCAGGAGCAGGTTCGGGAAAAACCCGCGTGTTGACATGTAAAATCGCCTATTTGCTGAAACAGGGAATATCGCCATATAACATTCTCGCACTGACTTTTACCAACAAAGCCGCCCGGGAAATGAAATCCCGCATCGCAGGGATTGTCGATGAAGATACTGTCCACCGTTTGTGGATGGGAACTTTCCACTCTATTTTTTTAAGAATTTTGAGAAGGGAGGCCGGTAAATTCGGTTACCGTTCCGATTTTACTATTTATGACGCTCAAGATTCTCACAACCTTATCAAGGCGATAATTAAGGAAATAGAATTGGACGATAAGGTTTATAAAACTTCAACAGTACAAGCCCGGATTTCCCATGCGAAGAATGCGTTAATCACGCCTGAGATGTATGCCGGCGACATGGAATTAATTGCCGGCGACCGGTTTTTCAACCGGGAACGAATTTACGAGATTTACGCTGTTTATTGGAACCGTTGCCGCACTTCGGGCGTATTGGATTTCGACGACCTGCTGTTACATACCAGTTTGCTTTTCAAAGAAAATCCCGATGTATTAGACCGTTACCGGAATCAATTCCGGTTTATCCTGGTTGACGAATACCAGGATACCAATTCGGTTCAACACGAAATTGTCGGACAATTGGCTGCAGAGCACCATCGCGTTTGTGTTGTCGGCGATGACGCGCAGAGCATTTATTCGTTTCGCGGGGCGAACATAGGAAATATTTTGAACTTTCAAAAGACTTATCCCGAAAGCAAACTCTTCAAATTGGAACAAAATTATCGTTCCACAAAAAACATTGTAAATGCAGCTAATTCGCTGATTAAAAACAACAAGGAACAAATTCCGAAAACGGTTTTTTCCGAAAACGAAACGGGAGAAAAAATCCGGGTAATCAGCGCTTATTCCGATTACGAAGAAGGCTATAATGTAGCAAGCCGGATTGCCGAAATGCGGATGCTACACCAATATGATTATCAGGATTTTGCCATTTTATACCGTACCAATGCCCAAAGCCGGATTTTCGAAGAGGCATTGCGTAAAATCAATATTCCTTACCGGATTTACGGAGGTTTGTCATTCTATCAACGGAAGGAAATAAAAGATGTAATCGCTTACATGCGGCTTGTCGCCAATCCTAATGACGAAGAAGCTTTCAAACGAATCATCAACTATCCGGCGCGTGGAATCGGAGATACGACGGTGGGAAAAATCGTTTCTGCAGCCAATTTACACAACCTGAGTTTATGGACGGTTCTTTCCGACCCTTTGACCTACAACCTGAATGTAAATGCGGGAACTGCCGGGAAATTGAAGAATTTCAGATTGTTGATTGAGCAATTTATCGACGATAATCTAACGCAGAATGCCTATGAATTGGGGAGGGAAATTATCCGCAAAACCGGTTTATCTACCGAACTTTATAATGATAATACCCCGGAAGGATTAAGCCGCGTCCAAAATATTGAGGAACTGGGAAATAGCTTGTACTCATTCGTCACTTCGCGATTGGAAGCGGGACGGTCCGACCTCAAGTTAAGCGATTTTTTGGCGGAAATTTCGCTCCTGACAGACCAGGATACGGACGAAAACGAACATTCCGACCGGGTAACCATGATGACGGCTCACGCTGCTAAGGGATTGGAATTTAAGAATATATTTGTAGTCGGTTTAGAAGAAAACCTGTTTCCTTCCGAAAGAAGCAATAACAATCCCAAGGAAATCGAAGAAGAACGTCGCCTGTTTTACGTAGCCATCACCCGTGCGAGGGAAAATGTAGTTCTGACTTATGCCAAAAACCGGTTCCGCCACGGCCAACCCATAACTTGCACGCCCAGCCGTTTCATCAAAAATATCAGCGCCGATTATTTACATTTGCCCGCAGATTTGGCTTTTGAGCGTTTGGCTTCAAAGCCTTACGTTCCCGAACGGTTGCCCCGGACTGAGACCGAATCCAACTTATACCTTAATCCCCGGAAATTATCCCGCCTTGAAGAAGAAAAATCCGCGCCGGTCTCTTACCAAAGCATTGGTAATCTGTCCGTTGGAAACATTGTTCTTCATGAACGTTTTGGAAAAGGAATCATTACGGAATTGACCGGAGAAAAAGACAATGCCAAGGCAACTATTGAATTTGAAAGTTTTGGGAAGAAACAGATGTTGTTGAAGTTTGCCAAGTTT
>JAISXN010000029.1 GCA_031270525.1 Candidatus Symbiothrix sp.
CGGTTATCAGGACATGTTGCATGTTGTATTGGAAGGCGGAAGTATTGAGTCGGACGGCGAAGGCACTTTGCTTACCACAAGTCGCTGTCTTCTATCGAAAAACCGCAACGAATACAAAAGCAAAGAAGAAATTGCCGGTTATTTTCAAATGATTTTCGGTCTTAAACGCATATTATGGTTGAATAAAGGTTATCTGGCGGGCGATGATACCGACAGTCACATCGACACTTTGGCCCGGTTTTGCGACTCTCAAACCATTGCTTATGTACAATGTACGGACGAAAGCGACGAACATTTCAAAGAGCTGTCGCAGATGGAACGGGAACTCCAAAAATTCAAAACACCGGACGGGAAACCCTATCGTTTGATTCCTTTGCCTATGGCCGAACCGGTCTATGAAGACGACGAACGGCTTCCGGCTACTTATGCTAATTTTCTGATTATCAACGGAGCAGTTTTGATGCCCGGCTACAATTCTCCATTGGATGAGATTGCACGCTTGCAGTTGCAACAAGCTTTCCCGGACAGAGAAATAATTTCTATTGATTGCCTTCCGTTAATCAAACAGCACGGCAGTTTGCATTGTGTGACGATGCAGTTGCCGGAAGGATTTTTATAAACCTCTAAACTCCCATAACAATATGATAAAAATCGGTTTAATCCAGCAATCCAATACGGCTGATACGAAAAAAAACATCGCCGGATTAGTTGCTAATATCCGGGATTGCGCCGCCCGGGGCGCACAATTAATCATCTTGCAGGAATTGCATAATTCATTGTATTTCTGTCAGGTAGAAGATACCGGCAATTTTGATTCGGCGGAAACTATTCCCGGCCCTTCTACGGAATCGTTCGGAGCGCTTGCCAAAGAATTGGAAGTCGTTTTGGTCTTATCATTATTCGAAAAACGGGCGGCCGGACTTTACCACAATACGGCCGTAGTGATTGAAAAAAACGGTTCGATTGCCGGGAAATATCGCAAAATGCACATTCCCGACGATCCGGCTTATTACGAAAAGTTTTATTTTACGCCCGGTGATTTGGGGTTTCGACCGATTCAAACTTCCTTGGGAAAATTAGGCCTGATGGTTTGTTGGGACCAATGGTATCCCGAAGCTGCACGTTTGATGGCTTTGGCCGGAGCCGACATCCTCATTTATCCGACGGCCATTGGCTGGGAATCTTCCGATACGGAAACGGAAAAAGAAAGGCAAAAAAATGCTTGGATGACTGTTCAACGAGGACACGCCGTTGCCAACGGATTGCCGGTAATCGCTGTTAACAGAGTAGGACACGAAAGCGATCCGTCGGGACAAACGCAGGGGATTCAATTCTGGGGAAACAGTTTTGTAGCGGGACCACAGGGAGAAATCATCACAGTCGCTTCTGCCGAAAAAGAAGAAAATCTAATGGCGGAAATCAACCTGAAGCGTTCGGAAGAAGTGCGCCGCTGGTGGCCTTTCCTGAGAGACCGGAGAATAGACGCTTATCGGGATTTGACCAAACGGTTCATTGATTAATACCGGAATTTATCTTTTCCCTGCAAAAAACCGTTTCATCAACCGCTGCGCCTCCTCAGCCAAAACCCCTACGGTAACCTGCGTTTTCGGATGAAGCATATTCGGAGCGATTTGCGAATAACCTCTTTTTTCATCAACAGCTCCATAAACAATCCGGGAAATCTGCGCCCAGGCCAACGCGCCCGCGCACATGGGACAAGGTTCTACCGTCACATACAACGTGCAATCTTTGAGATATTTGCCTCCCAAAACGGAAGCCGCAGCCGTAATGGCTTGCATCTCGGCATGAGCCGTCACATCATTCAGCATTTCGGTCAGGTTATGAGCGCGGGCAATAATCCTCCGGTCGCAGACAACCACTGCGCCAATAGGAACTTCGCCTTCGTCGAAAGCTTTTTCCGCTTCCGACAAGGCTTGTTTCATAAAATATGCGTCATCCAGGATATCGTTCATTTTAATCTTTGGTAATCCGGATAATCCGGATATCAGCCAAAGGCGAATCGCCGGGACCGGTCGGAACGGAAGCTATTTTATCTACAACATCCAAACCTTCCGTCACTTCACCGAAGACCGTATAGTTCTGATCCAGGAAAGGCGTCCCGCCCATGGTTTTGTAAACGCCCCGCTGAAATTCGGAGAATGTCAGATGCATTTGATTTTCAATCGCATCTAATTCTTCATCGGAAAAAGTACGTCCTTGCACAATGTAAAATTGAGAACATGACGAACGCTTTTCGGGATTAACCTGATCGCCTATGCGGGCGGCAGCCAAAGCCCCTTTTTTGTGGAAATTTTCGGGCACAAATTCAGCCGGAACCGTATAACCCAAATCTCCGCCATCGGCCGGCCTCTCTCCTACCCTTGCGGTTTTTGTAGCGCCATTCCCTGTTTGAATCATAAACTGAGGAATAATGCGATGGAATAAAACACTGTCGTAAAACTGTTCCGCAACTAATTTTTCAAAATTTTGTTTGTGAAGCGGCGTATTTTCAAACAATTTTACCTTGATATTTCCCAAAGAAGTCTCAATGGTGTAGGTTTGCGCCTTGGGCTGACAGGAAGTAGACATAAATACAATTAATGATAAAATGAGTAAATTAGATTTCATTATAGCAAAAATAAAAATAACGGCAAATTTACGTGAAATTTTTCAAAATATTTCAATGCGCTACAGGTAATTGAAAAATTTCATGTAAATTTGTCGT